>JAAZDK010000077.1 GCA_012512855.1 Clostridiales bacterium | reverse complement strand
CAGAAATGAAAGGAGCAGTTTTTGTATGAGAAAAAGGTATGTTAAGGCTCAGTAATCTGAGCTTATGAAAATATAATTTAATAAGCTCAGATTGAATCCTAAATATCAAAAAATAGGAGGATAATCATGAGCTATTTACGAGCAGAGGATGTTCTGCCCACAGAAGTGCTTGACCTGATCCAGAAGTATGTTTCAGGAGTGTCTATTTACATCCCGACAAGAGAGAAGAAAAACTGGGGAGAGGGCACTGACACAAAAGAAATTCTTGAAAGCAGAAATAGGGACATTTTCAGAAAGTATCAATCTGGCGTAAGTATTAGAGATTTATCCAGGGAGTATTTTCTGACTGAGAAAAGTATCCAAAGGATAATAAGAAGCTATAAATACTCTGATCCTCCGGAAAGCCGGGGATCAGATGAGATATTGTAATACAATAAAGGTGTATCATCGGTGTGGAGGCTGCGGAAGGAAAAGACAGTTTATTAACACCGGCAGATTCAGAGTTAATGCAAATGGAAAAAATGTTGATGTATGGTTGATTTATCAGTGCATTAAATGTAAACATAGCTGGAATCTTACTATATATGAAAGGAAACAGCCAAGTAAAATACCGGCAGACGAATATCAGAAGTTTCTCGAAAATGACGAGGTACTGGCCTATAGGTTCGGTAATGATATGGCTTTTCTAAAAAGAAACAAAGCAGAATTTGAGTGAATGAAAGTTGACTTAAACTGAATCTGAATGAAAAATAATTTTAAACTGAATCTGAATAATACTGGTCTGGCCTGGCTATATAAAGTCAGGCTTTTTTATAGTATACTTCTATGTTAATAGAATTACGTCAGGCATAGTTATATACTAGCGGCAGGAGTAATGTAATAGAAATGATAATGTATTATTGGAAGTGGTAAACTTATAAAAAATGACACAGTGAGGTCCATTGGCAATCGGAGCATATTTCTTCCCTTTTGCCGGGAAGGAGGATATTTTGATATACCAGCTTGCGGAAATCATAAAAAGGCATTATATCTCCGTCATTCAGATTGCACCTTGATAAAACCTGCCTGTCGTATTCAGCAACCTTGGCTTCGGATTCGCATCTGGCTCCGGTATTATTAGGACATTTACTGCAGATTACATCTGTTCCACTGATAATGCGAACAAGGGGATTTTTATCCAGCCTGCTTTTTATATCCGCCATATTTGCAGCAAACTCGCTGCTGTAACCCTTCCCTTTGAAAAAGTAAAGACATAAGCCATGGTGAGCCCTCAATACATATGTACTGTCAAATTGAATTGCTTCTTTGCTGTATTTTTCGTTTTGCGTACCAGCTGTCATACCATCACCTCAAAATGAAATTTTAAGTAAGAAATATCATATATGAAAGAAAATGTCAACTATGTAAAATGAATAAGTCGACAATTTCAAGAAGCTACTATAAAAGCCGTTAGGTAACCTGAGCTTTTATTTATAAAAAAACTATTTGATTGAAATTTATTGGAAAAAGTTTATAATGTAGGTAAAGAGAGTTCAAAGGAATAACATTTTAAATAAGCATATACTATATATGTCTTTATCTTTCATTTCTTACGGAGGCATAGGCTATGAGCAACGATTATTCAGGCAGTCAAAAGCAAATCCTTATAATAGGAAACGGAAATGCAGGCCTGTCAGCAGCTAAGGCGGCAAGAGCCCAGGATCCTGAGGCTAAGATAATTATCTTTGCAGGGGACGAGCGATTACCGTATTACAGGCTGCGCTTATGTGAGTATATTGGCAGGGAACTAAATTTTGATGAGCTTAAAATCAGCAGTAATGAGTGGTTTGCCAAAAACAATATTCAGCTTCAGCCATCAAAGGTTACGGCAATAGATCCTGTGGCTAAGATAATCAGCACGGACATCAAGGAGTACAGCTATGACAGTCTGGTACTTGCCACCGGAAGTACTCCAATCATGCCACCCTTTAAAGGAAAGGAGCTTGCAGGTGTTCATACTTTATGGACCGTGGAGGATATCACTGAAATAAATCGGAGCCTTCAAAATGCTAAAAAGGCTGTGGTTATCGGCGGCGGGCTGCTGGGCCTTGAGACTGCCCACAAAATATCTGAAATGGGCATTGATGTTACATT
>JAAZDK010000076.1 GCA_012512855.1 Clostridiales bacterium | reverse complement strand
TATCCAGCTTCCTTCGGATTCCACCTCACGGTGGACACCCTTGCCTTCGGCTATATCCTTCCCACTACCGGGCGGATTCAGGACTTTAACCTGTTAGAAACGTGCGCCGCTAGGCGCACCAATAAAAAGGATTTCCAGCATCCGGTTACTCCGAATCTCTGGAAATCCTTTATTTATGCTTAAATCAGCATATTTTAATATTTAGATTAATCTGCTGAGCGTTATGGAGCAATCTGTTTCTATATTGCTTTGTCCACGGGCATACTGAAATGCAAATTAAAAACCTCCGTCTCATCTTATATCTTACAGACATTGCTTTGATAAATACTAATTACACTCATCCAGAATCTTCTTTATAAAATCCTTCACTGACATATTGCCGATGTCACCTTCATCACTTCCTCGAACTGTGACTGTTTCACTCTCCTGCTCCTTGCCACCTACCACCACCATATACGGAACCCTTTCCAGCCTGGCTTCCCTTATCTTATAGCCTAGCTTTTCATCCCTGGCATCAAGCTCACACCTGATTCCTGCTGCCTTCAGCTTATCGGCAACAGCTGCAGCGTATTCGATATAGTTGCCTGAAACCGGCAGGACCTTCACCTGAACAGGTGACAGCCATACAGGAAATTTTCCGGCATAATGCTCTATCAAAATTCCTATAAAACGTTCCAATGAACCGAAAATGGCACGATGAATCATAATCGGCCTGTGCTTTTCTCCGTCTGTGCCTATATATTCCAGATTAAAGCGCTGCGGCATCTGCAAATCCAGTTGAATTGTACCGCACTGCCAGGTTCTGCCTATGGAGTCCTCCAGGTGAAAATCTATCTTTGGTCCATAGAATGCTCCGTCACCTTCGTTAATTACATATGGAAGTCCTATATCATCGAGAGCCTGCCGCAATGCATTCGTAGCTTCTTCCCATTCTTCGTCGGTACCAATGCTTTTTTCTGGTCTTGTAGATAACTCCACATGATATTTAAAATCAAATTTCCTGTAAACCTCATCAACCAGTCTGATTACGCCTTTTACCTCGTCAATTACCTGCTCACGCATCATAAAAATATGTGCGTCATCCTGGGTTAAAGCACGTACCCTGTTCAAACCGTGAAGGGTACCTGATTTTTCATTGCGGTGTACCAGTCCGAGCTCCGCCATACGAATAGGCAGCTCCTTATAGGAATGAGGCTTCATCTTATAGATAAGCATTCCACCGGGACAGCTCATCGGCTTTATTGCAAAATCCATATCATCGATTTGCAATGTGTACATAATATCACGGTAATTATCCCAGTGTCCTGATGTCTCCCATAGCTCTCGCTTTAAAATAATCGGTGTTGAGACCTCTATATAGCCTTCCCGTTCATGTAACCTTCTCCAGTAATCAATCAGCAAATTTTTTAATATCAGTCCCTTAGGCAGGAAGAAAATAAAGCCCGGCCCTTCCTCCATTATTGCAAACAGCTCCATTTCTTTGCCTATTTTTCGGTGATCCCTGGCCTTTGCTTCCTCAAGACTTTTGAGGTGTTCCTCCAGCTCGTCCTGACTTTGGAAAGCAGTGCCATAAATTCTGGTGAGCATTTTATTTTTCTCGTCCCCTCTCCAGTAAGCACCTGCCAGCGATGTCAGCTTAAAGGCTTTAACTTCCTTTGTATTAGTCACATGCGGACCGGAACATATATCTGCAAAATCTCCCTGCCTGAAGTAGCTGACCCTGGTATCCTCCGGCATTTCTGCAAGAAGCTCCCGCTTATAGTCCTCTTTCCGTCTTCCCATTTCACAGATAGCGTCGTCTTTATTGACAGTGCAATACTCGATTGGAAGGGCTGCCTCAACAATTCGTTTCATTTCCGTCTCAATCAGCGGCAGCTGTGCTGCTGTCAAAACAAAGTCAAACTCGAAGTCGTAATAGAAACCGTTGTTTGTTGCTTGCCCTGTTGCACATTTTGCGTTAGGGTACAATCCTTTTACCGCCTGCGCCAAAATATGGGCAGCGGTATGACGCAAGGCATTCCTTCCTGTCTCCTCGCTAAAGGCGCTTTCAATGATTTCACCATTTCCTAAAATAACTTTCATTCCTATCTCTCCCTTCGGTTATTTAAATAACATAAGAAAATAGGAATATCCTGACGGCTTTTATCGTATAGGAAATGTTGAATTAACTGATTTTCTATACGATAAAAAAAACCCTTAAACAGAATTGCTTCTGTCTAAGGGTGCATGTAATTCCTGCACGGTTCCACCTTAATTTTTCACTTCAGATTCTTTCAAATCCTAACCTTTAACGCAGGTATACGGTAACGCATACTGCAATTTCCGCGTTACAGCTCAGGAATGGTTTTCAACCACATTTCACATAAGGAGCTTCCACCATATGCCCCTCTCTCTGTCTGCTTCCTGTGGCCTACTCTTTTCCGTCATCGCTTTTCTTATGTTATTTACAACTATTATATGCAAAAGGATATAAATGTCAAGTTTTATTTGTAGTCAATTTCCAGCAGCAAACTGTCGTAAAACCTGTTAACCATTTATAATAGTACCGCCATTGATATGAATCGTCTGTCCTGTCATGTAGGAGGAATCGGAGGACGCCAGATAGACGTAGGCTTCCGCAAGCTCAACCGGCTGACCCGGCCTTTGCAGAGGTGTATTCATTCCAAAATTTTCAATAGCGCTTTCATCAAGAGTAGACACAATGAGCGGTGTCCAGATTGGCCCTGGTGCAACCTGGTTTACTCTAATCTTTCTGCCGGCCAAATTCTCAGATAAAGATCTTGTGAATGCTGTTACAGCCCCTTTTGTTGCAGAATAGTCAAGCAAATCCTTGTGCCCCTTAAATGCTGTTATAGAACTGGTATTGATAATTGCGCTACCCTCTTTCATATGAGGCAATGCAGCTCTTGTCAGGTAGAACATGGAAAATATATTTGTTTTGAATGTCCTAAGAAGCTGCTCATCAGTAATATCCTCTATGGATTTTTGCATATGCTGTTCGGCAGCATTATTCACCAAAATATCTATGCCCTTAAATTCCTGCAAGGTTCTTTCAACTACTTCATTACAAAAGCTGCTATCCCCGATGTCTCCTTTGATTAATAATGCCTTCCCACCATAGGATTCCACTGCTTTTTTTGTCTCATTAGCGTCATCATCTGCAATGTTATATACAATAACAACATTACAGCCTTCCTTTGCATATGCAACAGAAACTGCTCTGCCTATTCCACTATCCCCACCGGTGATGATAGCAGTCTTGGATTTTAATCTGCCTGTGCCCTTCTTTTCAGGATTGTCATAAATTGGTTCGGGATTCATCCTGCTTTCTTTTCCAGGTACAGGCTGTTTTTGAGCTTTTATTTCATCAGCTGTATACATGTCCCTTTCATTCATAGCAGACTATCCTTTCTTTTTTAGGAATAGTATTTCTTTTTATAAAAGAAACATGCAACGTAAACAGCCAGCATTAATGTATAAGCTAACTAATCCTCTAATACGCTCGTCTCATTATGTTTAAAATCCACGAAAATGTTTCGGCTAACCATCTCAGTGTTGTATATCGTCAAGAGGCCACTACTTTATCTGATACTGCTAATTCCTGATTTCATTACCAGTTTCCTTATTATAGGATTATACATATTATAATAGAACCTTTGATAGAGTCTTTCCAGATTATTATTCAAGTCAATTGTCCTTACTGCGAAAATTTGCGGATTAACCAAAAGATATTTTGGTATCCCCAGCCCCAGCTTCGCAATCATTTTTTGTGCATTAATGATGTCTGATGTTACTTAATCATCTTCCTTTTCAACAGTTCCTTCGTCACCTCTGTATTCCAGAATATCACCCGGTTGACAATCCAAAGCCTTACATATTGCATCTAAAGTTGAAAAGCGAATCGCCTTTGCCTTTCCGGTTTTAAGGACGGATATATTCGCCATCGTTATACCTATTTTCTCTGAAAGCTCAGTTACACTCATTTTCCGTTTTGCAAGCATTACATCCAGATTCACTATTATTGACATATTCTTCACCTCAGATCGTTAAGTCATTTTCCGTTTTTATTGCAATAGCCTTTTGCAATAGCTGATTAAGAACCGAGGCAAACACACATATTATGAAAGCAACACCGGCTATACCCAGTCCGATCAATATAAATCCGGGAGCATCATCCTTCTGTGCCAGTACATAGAAGAAGGGTAAGCCACCCAGCGAGCAGATAATAAATTCCAGGAAAGCAGAACGGGCAATTATTTTCAAAGCCTTTACCGATGATTCTGAAAATGCACAATCAGCATCAATAAGCCTAAGCAATTTAAAGGACTGATACATAGCTATATAAAATGGTATTGCCGCCAGGCATGTACCGGCAAATAATACATCAGCCAATGTTATATATCCCGATGAAGGATACGTTTTGAGTGCCAAAAAAGCTGTAGCGGCACAAAAAGCTAGTACTATTGCCCCGGCAATAAATAAAGCTATACGCAAGATAACAGTTGAATAACGTTCCATATATAGCACCTCTCTGTATTAATATATATTGATAATAGCTATATATTTATTGTTTGTCAATTATTATTTACCATTTTTCAGTTATTTAAAACTGTAGGGGGGATTTTGAAATATTTATAGAATGTATTTTTGGGGCATAATAAGAGTATGTGTATCCGACTGCCAAAGTCAATTCACATATTCGACATATTATTGTTTTTTTCGACATAATGTGCTATTATGTTATAGGAATTTATTCTGTTTATATCGATTTATACAGTAGTCTTTTGTAAATTTCCTACTGCATTTCATGTAGAAAGTTTATAAAAGAGAATCTGTCCTTTTCCCTAAATTATCCCCAAAAGGAGGACAACTATGATCGACTATACTGAAGGTTCCGGAAAGCAATATCATATACAGGTTGGCCCGGGAGAAGTCGGACGATATGTTATTCTTCCCGGTGATCCCAAGCGATGTGAAAAAATCGCTCGTCATTTTGACAACCCTCGGCTCATAGCCGACAACCGTGAATACGTAACCTATACCGGTACGTTGGACGGTGTCCCTGTCAGCGTCACATCAACCGGTATTGGAGGTCCCTCCGCTGCCATTGCTATGGAAGAGCTGGTACGTTGCGGTGCCGACACCTTTATCCGGGTGGGCACCTGCGGCGGTATGCAGCTTGACGTACATGGCGGCGATCTTGTGATTGCCAGTGGCGCTATCCGAATGGAGGGCACCAGCCGTGAATACGCTCCTATCGAGTTTCCTGCCGTGGCTGACATTCAGGTTGTTGGCGCTCTGACAAAGGTCGCCAGGAAGAAAAATCTTCCCCATCATGTAGGTGTGGTTCAATGCAAGGATTCCTTTTACGGACAGCATGAGCCGGAAACTAAGCCTGTCAGTTATGAGCTGATGAATAAGTGGGAAGCATGGCTGCGGCTGGGATGCCTGGCTTCAGAGATGGAGTCGGCGGCCTTGTTTGTCGTAGGCAGCTACTTGCACGTACGCGTAGGCTCTGTATTTTTGGTAGTTGCTAACCAGGAACGCGAAAAAAGGGGACTATCCAACCCTCAAGTGCACGATACCGAACTGGCAATCATTACTGCGGTGGAGGCTATTCGTGAGCTTATTCGTGAAGATCAAGCTTAAGAAAAAAGAAAGGATGCAAAAATATGAGTAAAGTTCCAACTGCACATAATGCAGCGACCGTCGGGCAAATTGCTAAAACAGTATTGATGCCCGGCGATCCTCTTCGTGCAAAATATATTGCCGAAAGCTACCTTGAAAATGTCACCTGCTTTAATACGGTGCGCAACATGCTGGGCTTTACCGGTACCTATAAGGGAAAAGCTGTTTCTGTTATGGGTCACGGTATGGGTATTCCATCCATCGGCATTTATACTTATGAGCTTTTTAATTTTTACGATGTGGACAATATCATCCGCATCGGAAGCGCAGGCGCGTTAAGTGACGATCTGGATTTGAAGGATCTCGTCATCGCCATGGGAGCCTGCACAGACTCCAATTATGCCAGTCAATATCAGCTGCCTGGCAGCTATGCACCTATTGCCAGTTATCCGCTGATGCAAAAGGCGATTGAGGAAGCACAAAAAAGAGGAATCAAGATTGCAGTCGGCAATGTTCTTTCCTCGGATACCTTCTACAATGCCAATAAAAACGCAAATGATGCCTGGAAAAGCATGGGTGTGCTGTGTATTGAAATGGAAGCGGCAGCTCTATACATGAATGCAGCCAAAGCTGGAAAAAATGCATTATGTATCCTGTCTATCTCTGATCATATTTACAAGGGTTCAGAGCTTTCTGCAGAAGAACGCCAGCTTGGATTCAAAAATATGATCGAAGTTGCGCTTAATATTATATAAAAATAATTTAGTTTTCACAAACTAAATTAATAATAAAAAAATATAAAAAAGGAGAAATGTTATGAAAAGATTTTTAGCACTATTATTATCATTAATTATGGTATTTTCCCTTGCCGCATGTGGCGGAAAGAATACCAACAACAGCAACAACAATAACACCGGTAACAGCAATAATACCGGAAATACCGGTAATACCGGCAACAACAACACCGACAACAACGCAGATACCGGCAAGAAAATTAAGATCGGTATGGTTACTGACGTTGGCGGCGTAAACGACGGTTCATTCAACCAGTCCGCATGGGAAGGCCTGCAGCGTGCTCAAAGAGAGCTTGGTGTAGAGGTTCGCTATGCCGAATCTGCAATCGATGCAGATTATGCTCCCAATATTGAGGCCTTTATTGATGAAGATTATGACCTTATCATTTGCGTAGGCTACATGCTGGCAGATGCAACCAAGAAGGCTGCTGAAGCAAATCCTGATCAGAAGTTTGCCATCATTGATGATGCCAGCATAGATTTGCCTAATGTTACCTGCCTGATGTTCGAGCAGAGCCAGGCTTCCTATCTTGTAGGCCTTGTTGCCGGCAAGATGACCAAGTCCAATACAGTAGGCTTTGTAATCGGTATGGTTAGCCAGACCATGAACGAGTTTGGCTACGGTTATCTTGCAGGTGTTAAGGATGCCAACCCGAATGCTAAAATTCTGCAGTTCAACGCCAACTCCTTCGGAAGCACCGAAATTGGTAAATCCGCTGCTACTACTATGGTTACCAACGGCGCAGACGTAATCTTCCACGCAGCAGGCGGTACAGGTCTTGGCGTTATCGAAGGAGCCAAGGATGCAGGAATATGGGCAATCGGCGTTGACAGTGATCAGTCCCCTCTTGCACCTGAAACTATCCTGACCTCCGCTATGAAGCGAGTTGACAATGCTTGCTATGAAATAGCCAAAGCAGTAAAGGAAGGTACTGTTAAGCCCGGTGTCATTACCTATGACTTGAAGAGCGCAGGTGTAGACATCGCTCCTACCACCACCAACCTGCCTGCTGATGTTCTGGAGTATGTTAATCAGGCTAAGCAGGACATCATCGACGGTAAGATTAGCGTTCCTAAGACCCAGGCTGATTTTGAAGCTAAATACGGTGACATCTACGAATTGGATGACTGATTATAAAGAACTGTTAAGACTGATAACTATTAAGGCTTTTATTAAATGATTGCTTTTATTTAAGGAAGGGTGGCTATAATTGAGAGACATTTCAATGCAGCGTGTTAATGAAACACGCGAAAAAATATTGGGTATTATTAAAAGCCCGACACTCACTCATGAGCAAAAGGTTGCTTCACTGGCAGGTGCTGCCGATTCTCTGCTGGAAGTATTGGATTTGCCGGAAGGACTTGAAGAGCTGATGCTGGTTCCTGCAGAACGCAAATGTATCTGCGATCTTAACGAAGGTCATGCTCCTCTTCGTCCCAGGTATATCATTCCCGACTATGCCAAATTCATGAAGGAAGGCAGCAAGTTTCTGCAACTTACGCCACCTACCGACTTATATGAAGCACTTAATTCTTTGCTGATTTTTTATAAGCATGTTCCCAGCGTAACCAACTTCCCAGTATATCTGGGACAGTTGGATACGCTGCTGGAGCCTTTTATGCAAGAGGTTGACGATGCTACGGCTAAAAAACTTCTGCGAAACTTTTTAGTGCACGTTGACCGCACAATTCTGGACTCCTTTTCCCATGCAAATATAGGTCCTGCTCCTACACGAACAGGCCGCCTGTTGCTGGAGCTGGAGGCGGAACTTGAGCAGGCCGTGCCCAATCTCACCTTAAAATATGAAGAAGGTATAACAGACGATGACTTTGCCATCCAGGCAGTTAAAACAGCCTTGCGGTCAGCCAAGCCGAGTTTTGCCAACCATAAAATGTTTAGGAAGGAGCTAGGCGAGGATTATGTCATTGCCAGCTGCTATAACGGATTACCACTGGCTGGCGGCTCATACACCCTGTGCCGTCTGATTCTTGGCAACATTACCAAACGTGCCGACAGTATTGAGGATTTTACATCCAAACAGCTTCCTTATGTCATGGACATTATGGCGCGCTACATGGAAGCCCGTATAAGATTTGAGGTGGAAGAAAGCGGCTTCTTTGAAAATAATTTTCTGGCTAAGGAAGGCTTTATCC
>JAAZDK010000075.1 GCA_012512855.1 Clostridiales bacterium | reverse complement strand
GTTTTATACACACATTTGGGGCTTGTAAAAATATGAATAAAAAGCTATAGTGTAGATGAGATTTCTATTAACACATCTTTGGTGATCTCTGCCTATCTATTTCCTACAGTAAAGTTACGCTATCTGCATGAATTTAAATAGTTGATTTTCCATCAAATATATTATATAATAGTCTTAAATATTAAGTAAGTATTAAGAACTTATTAAGTGACATAATTATTTATCAAAATTTTGTTAAAATCCAGCAGAATTATTAAAATACTCAGGAGCGGATTTTAACAAAGCAACAATAAGGAGCTGAATAATGAAGAAATATAGAATAACCTTACTTTCGATGCTGGTTATTTCTTCAGTTTTTTGCATAAGCCTTCTTTTTAGCATCCAATTTCCTATTAATGCAAGCACCATGGAGGATGATTCCAAGCTGGCCATAGAAGTAAAAATAACTGAAGAAGCATCGGAGGAAGCAATTGTTAGTTTGTTTTCATACAGTACCGATGACGACGAATTATACAACGACAACTATATTACTGCAGATTATAGGACCGAAGAGCAGACAGCAGATGTCGGCCTAATGGCAATTCAGTCTTACGAATCTGAACCTGTTGACGCCACAGATAATGCTGAAGCTGCTAATAGCACAGATGACACCAACGATACAAACAGTACAAACGGAGCTGATAATACAGGTGACATAAGCCTGGCGGAAGATGCAGACAATACAGAAAGCGGGAGCAATTCCCCCGAATACAGAAAATACGAAGATTCTCAGGAAGAGCAATGCAAAGCGGCATTTAATTATCTGGAGGCGTTGGAAGCTGCCAGAGAGGTTGCCAAGTCCAAATACTTTAATATAGGTATCTCAATAGCAAAGGAATTTGTGAATATGCGTAAGAAGGCAACAACAGAAAGCGAAAGTCTGGGCAAGCTCTATCGAAACTCCGCCTGCACCATAATTGAAGAGCAGGACGGCTGGTATTATGTAGAGAGCGGAGGTATAACCGGCTACGTTAAGGCAGAATATATCAAAACAGGCATTCCTGACGAGGAATTAATTCAAAAATACGGAACACAAAAGGTCATAGTGACAGTTGACGGCCTTAATGTCCGCAAGGAGCCTTCAACCGATTCAAAAAGGCTGACCGTAATCTATAAGAATGAAAAGTATCCTATTACCCAGACAATCGACGGCTGGTATAAAATCAAGGTTGAGGACGAGAACATTGAGGGATATGTAAAGGCGGAGCATACGGAACTGGATGTAACCTTCAAGGAGGCCGTTTCAAAGAAGGAAGAAGAAAGACTGGCGGAGCTGAAGGCTGAGGAAAGGGCTAAGAAGGAAACAGCAGTAAAATACAGAGATGATGTTAATTATACCAGTGATGAGCTTAAGCTTTTAGCATGTCTGGTTCATGCAGAGGCAGGTACTCAGGGCTATGAAGGCAAGCTTGCGGTTGCCAATGTAGTAATCAACCGTATGAAAAGCTCCAAATACCCCAATTCAATGAAGGAAGTTATTTATCAGAGCGGACAGTTTTCAGTAGCCAGAAGCGGTTCATTGCAGAAGCAGCTGGACAATTATGCAAATTATAAGTCTACTTCCCAGAAGATGTCCATCAAGGCAGCCAAGGATGCATTGGAGGGAGCCAATAATATAGGAAATCGCCTTTATTTCCAGTCATACAAGGCAGCCGTCAAGAAGGGCTATCATAAAAAGCCCAATAGTGTTAAGATAGAGGATCATCTTTTCTGGTAATACAAGGAGCATAATTTTAAAGCCTCATCATAATAATTAAATATATCAGAATAATAAAAAGTACTTTTACTCTCCTTATAATAATTGTAATGCCAAATCTGCGGCAGATTAAGGAGCTGTATAAGTACTTTTATATTTGGCTATATGCATAATTACAATGATTGGGCGGGTGTTTACAAAGCCCCGCCCTTTTATTATGTCAAAAGTCTTTTGTCACCTTAATTCAAATATCAGTCCGGTAACCTCTGCTATTATCAGCATCCAAATTAATAAAGCTTGATCTGCATAGGAATGCCGTTAGCAAATTTAATATTGGTTTCACCCTGTATCAGAGGCTTCATATAAGAAATAAGCTCATCTGTTACATCATGGCCATCCGGTGTAATCCAGTTAAGCGGAACAGTCTTCTCATGGTTAGCTACCTCATTAACAGGAACGGATATGAACTCAACACGGTAAGGCTCATCGCTTAATCTCTTAATAGCAGCCATTCTTCCTGTCTGGCCATCCAAAGCACAGCTGAGAGCCTTCTGACCAAGCATTAATGATTCGATAATATCTGTTTCACTTGCTATGTGGGCTGCGCATCTCTGCATCAGGTTAAGCTCGATTGAACGAACCTTGCAGCCGATTTCATTGCGAACAAGATTTTCAAGAACACGGGCGGCGCCTGCAATGTACTTATGACCAAAATTGTCTACAGCACCGCTGGATACCTGATCAGAAACATAATTTCCGTCCTTGTCCTTGATTCCCTCACTTATAGCCACTAAAATACCGGGCTTAACTGCAAGCTTCTCCTTAACATCATTAATAAATCTTGCATTGTCAAAATCCTTCTCGCAAAGGTAAATCAGATCAGCACCAGGGCCGCCGTTAAGTCTTGCCAGTGCAGCACTAGCTGTCAGCCAGCCGGCATTTCTTCCCATGATTTCTACGATGGTAACTGCAGGAATATCATAAGCACCGATATCGCAAGCCAGCTCAGCTATGGTTGTTGCAATGTATTTTGCTGCGGAGCCATAACCAGGGCTGTGATCAGTAAGATTCAGGTCATTATCAATAGTTTTGGGAGCGCCCATGATGATAAAGTCAAGGCCGTTCAGCTTGCAGTACTCGGACAGCTTATCAACAGTATCCATTGAATCATTACCGCCGATATATATAAAGTATTTAATATCATACTTATAGAAGGTCTCAATAATCTTTTTGTATGGTTCATCATCCTTACGCCAATCCTTCATCTTATATCTGCAGGTTCCAAGTGCTGATGAAGGAGTATAGGTAAGAGTATCCATAGCCTTTGTATCTCTTACGATATCATTTAAATCGATCAGATTGCCTTTAATAGCACCCTCAATACCGTTTTTGGCGCCATATACCTTGTCAATTTTGCCGGAAGCGCGAACGCCCTGAAGAACTCCGGCCAAGGTAGCATTAATCGCAGCTGTAGGGCCTCCGGACTGAGCCACTAACAAATTGTTCATTTCATGTCCTCCTTTAATAACTTATATTTTATAATCAGTGATTGTTCACCCATAAAAACTAATCTATGGTAAACAGGCGGTTTTGTCAAGAAAAATTACGCAACAGATATGACACTTAAACAGACATGTCACTTTTATAGCTTAGTTTAAGCTTCTGAAAAATCTTATAATCCCTGTAGCCTCCATTCCCTTAATCAATGCATACAGAAGGATGGATTCAATCGGCAGCATAATAAAATTCTTCAGTGCTCTCATGGGTAAAAGGGCAATAAAATTATAACCATACATAACTGTTAGCCAGTATGTGTTAAGCAGCAGGTCAATAATCAATACCCGAATCAGAGTGGCAATAAAAATCCTAATCAGGCTCACAGGCTTTTTATACAGCATCAGGCCAAATAATATGCCGGTCAGTATACCGCTGAGAGTGAAGCCAAAGAAATACGGTCCTGTGGGAGTAAATATAAGGTTGAGTATATCCAGAACAGCTCCAAATATGGCTCCTACAGTCGGCCCAAACATATAATAAATGAATTCATTGGGGAGAAAGGTAAAGCTAATTTTGATGGTAGGCACCGGCATTATAGTCAAAAACCTTCCAACAATAATAGATAGCGCTGAAAACATTCCCAGCAAAATAATGCAGATAAGATGCTTCAGCTCCAGATATGAAGCTTTGAATGATGCCACGATTTTGCTCATAAAAAAATACCTCCTTTGCAGCCCTACACTACAAGAAGATATTAATCAACCCGGCAAAGGGCCATAATATGGCTTGCCGGCATATTTGATTATCTTTCTGTAGCAGCGGGATGCGGAACATGTACCGCAAGCTTTTTACTTTTCGTCCGGATGTCAACTCCCCGTTCATCCGGCACTTAACGCACATGTCCCTACTCTGCTTCTTAAAAATTTTTAACCTTAGTATAGCATATGTCTGTTATTTTTCAAGTATAAATTTCTACAATCATTCTAAAGGATATGAACTATTGGAACGTGCGCCTGCACTAGTGCAAAAAGACCACATTTAATAATGTGGCCGTTTTATCTACAAAAAATAAATTTATCTAATCTTATAGTTAATTATTCAAGTGGCTTTTTTTGTTTTAATTAGGTTTATAGACATTTTGGGTACTGGTTTAATATAGGCTTCGTTTCCCCAAGCAGCAAACAGCTTATGTTTCATTTCCTTTTTTGACTTTTGAGGAACTTTCTTCATTAATATGTTTTCATATTTACCCTCCCTAAGGTTTAAATAGATCCGGAACATATTCATATAAGGATAAAGCAAATGTTGTTACTGAATTCCTAAGTGCATCTTTATTGCTGTCATTTATAGTTATTTCCTGTTTACTATCTAAAGCCATTATTGCTATAACATTTCCTTTTGTATTTAATATCGGACAACATAAACTAAACCTTAAGTCATGGGTTTTATCTATTTGGTACTTTGTCAAATTATACTCTGTAGCATTAGTGTTCTTTAAATCAGTGTCATAAATCATCTGCTTTGAATTATAACATTCTCTTGTCATTTTTAATTTGTCCATACTATAGCATTATGTGTTAATAATATATACTTTGTAAATTGATTATACAACTCCTAGCAACACAGTATATATAAATATATGTAAACCCACGGAGCTATAAAATAGAGCCCCATGGGATAATATTCGAGCTTATTTCTTTAAATCATCAGGGAACGCAATATTGACTGCATAGAAATTCCTTGCATCCAGCTCATCCTGGATTATGCGCAATGCTTCGCCAAATCTCTGGAAATGAACAATCTCTCTCATTCTCAGGAACCTGATAGGCTCACATACATCATGGTCATGAACCAAACGAAGTATATTGTCGTAGGTTGTTCTTGCCTTCTGCTCTGCTGCCATATCTTCGACAAGGTCTGTTATCGGATCTCCCTTGCTTTGGAAGAAGGTTGAGGTGAAGGGAATACCGCCGGCAGATTGCGGCCACAAGCCCAGAGTATGATCAACATAATATTTGTCAAAGCCGCTTTCTACTATCTGCTCAGGAGTAAGATCCCTGGTAAGCTGATGAACAATTGCACTAACTATCTCCATATGGGCAAGCTC
>JAAZDK010000074.1 GCA_012512855.1 Clostridiales bacterium | reverse complement strand
CGGTAAAGCAGGCATCACAGTAGCCCGTATCTCCGCCTATCATTTCGCTTAATCTCCGGGCATCAAGATAGCCCAGAGAATCGGCTCCAATCATATCCCTTATCTGCTCTATGGAATTGTTATGAGCAATCAGCTGATCTCCTGTAGGTACATCGGTGCCAAAATAGCAGGGATATAAAAAGGGAGGTGAGCTTATTCTTACATGCACCTGGATGGCGCCTGCATTTTTAAGCATTCTCACAATTTTTGCAGATGTGGTTCCCCGCACTATCGAGTCATCTATCATAACCACCCGCTTGCCGGATACAACCTCCGGCAATACATTCAGCTTGATTTTTACGCTTGAAGAACGAACAGACTGCTTGGGTTTGATAAAGGTCCTGCCTACATAGCTGTTTTTTACAAAGGCCATGCCAAAGGGTATGCCGGATTCCAGTGAATAGCCCAGGGCGGCGGCATTGCCTGAATCCGGTACCCCCACCACCACATCCGCCTCCACCGGATGGGTCTGGGCAAGGATTCTGCCTGCCATAATTCTGGAATTGTATACACTGACTCCGTCAAATCTGGAATCAGGTCTGGAAAAATAGATATATTCAAATATGCATTTTGCAATATTCCTGCTGCATTGTGAGCTGTCGGAATGAATCCCTTCGCTGTCAATCATGACAACCTCGCCCGGCAGCACATCCCGGACAAAGACGGCATCCACAGCATTAAGCGCAGCTGTCTCCGAGGCAAGTATATATGCGTTGTTCCTCTTGCCAATTACTAAAGGGTGAAAGCCAAAGGGGTCTCTTGCCCCGATTAATTTTCTCGGACTCATTATAACCAGGGAATATGCTCCCGACAGCTTCTTCATTGCCCTGGCTACAGCTTCCTCAACTGAGCCGGCATTAAGGCGCTCCCTTGCTATATGATAAGCAATAACCTCGGAATCTATAGTGGTTTGGAATATGGCTCCCGTATATTCCAGTTCCCGCTTCAGCTGGGGGGTATTCACCAGATTCCCGTTATGCGCCAGCGCCAGTGTCCCCTTAACATAGTTGAGCACCAGCGGCTGAGTGTTGTTGATATTGCTTTCACCTGCTGTTGAATAGCGTACATGCCCGACTCCGATATTTCCCTTTAAACTGTATAAATTATCCTCATTAAACACCTCGCTTACCAGCCCCATGCCCTTTGTGACTTTAACCTTGCCCTTTGGCCCGCTAGTGTCACTGACAGCAATACCGCAGCTTTCCTGGCCTCTGTGCTGCAGGGCAAAAAGACCGTAGTATATTATCGAGGCTACATCCCCACCATCCAAATCATATACTCCAAACACACCGCATTCTTCATGCGGCGCTTCATCCATATAGCTATAATCGGCAATGCTCATATAATGATACAACCCCTTTATAAACTCTACTTTTGCAAAAAAGCAAAAGGCTGCCCATACCAACTGAACAGCCCCCTTGCTATCCTTGTATAATTCCTTATATTAATTCATTATACTAATATCTTATATTATTCTTTATGCTAGTTTAAGCCTAAGCGTCTGAACACTTCCTGATATGCATCCTCCACATTTCCCAGATCCCTGCGGAAGCGATCCTTATCAAGCTTATCATGTGTATTTATATCCCAAAGCCTGCAGGTATCGGGTGAAATCTCATCTGCAAGAATAATCTGGTCATGATATCTGCCAAACTCCACCTTGAAGTCTATCAGCTCAATGCCTACTGAGGCAAAGTATTTGCAAAGTACTTCATTTACCT
>JAAZDK010000073.1 GCA_012512855.1 Clostridiales bacterium | reverse complement strand
TCTGTTGTGTCAAACCAGCTGTAGCGCTTTTGCTTGACATGATAGTCTTCTATATTTTTAATAGCCTTTCTGATAACATCTATCAGGGAAGGCTCCACCTGGCTATATGCCTCCTCTATTTCCTCCTGTGTAATCCTGATTGTATCCTTTGTTATGCTTACCTTGTCGAACTTCTCAGTATATTCAAATAATGCCTTGTCCTTATTAATCCTTACATTTTCCAGGATTTCTGCCACTACCGCTGAATATTCCTCATACTGGGCAGGACTTCTTTTCAAAAGATTCTCCAGAACATTCTGCCTGCTTTTCTCATTTAATTCAACTATTTTCATCCTATAACCGCCTTTCAGTATTAATAGATTTATTCATTACTAAAAATCAATCTCAATCTAATAGCTTTCATATATCCTGGTATATCCTGATACATATGAATTAAGTAAGATCAGCTTTATTTCTTCTTAGCTACTGCCTAGCCTCTGTTATCCCTTACTACTTCCTTCAGATCCCTGATAATCTTTGATATTCTTTCATGCTCCATCTTCATGCTGACCTCGTTTACCACCATCCGGGCCGATATATTACATATTTCCTCCAATACCAACAGTCCGTTCTCCCTCAGGGTCGAGCCGGTTTCAACTATATCTACTATTACCTCGGCAAGGCCTACTATCGGGGCCAGCTCGATAGAGCCGTTCAGCTTTATAATTTCTACCGTCTGATGCTTCTTATTATAGAAATAATCCTTGGCTATCGCAGGGTATTTTGTGGCCACACGAATAAGCTCGCCATGCTGCAGTAGTTCCTTTGCCGCAGCCGGACCGGCCACACACATTCTGCACCTTCCGATGCCAAGGTCTACTACCTCATACATTTTTCTGCCTTCCTCAAGAATGGTATCCTTTCCAACGATACCGATATCTGCAGCGCCATATTCTACATATGTAGGTATATCATTGGCTTTAGCCAGAAAAAAACGCAGCTTGAGCTCCTCATTTGTAAATATCAGCTTTCTTGAGCTTTTATCCCTAATCTCATCACAGCTGATTCCTATCCTCTCCAATATATCCAGGGAATCCATTGCCAGACGTCCCTTGGCAAGAGCTATGGTTAAATATCTCATTTATACGCCCTCCATTATCTCACTGCAATAAGTCCGCCAGTACAACGCTTTTTATATCGCCGTCGGAAGCATTTATCACCTTTATTTCTTCCTTATTCTCAATCATAAGAATACCGCCGGCATTTATTCTCTTTGCGTAGGCTATATAATCATTAAGATCGTTCTTATTATTCGATGCCTGTAGAATGATATTCATATCCTTGCTTCTGAAATGCTTTGCCAGCTCCACAGCCTGCTGTCGGCAATCTTTGCTGTACAGAATCAGGGTATCTGACGCATCCGGATCTTTGAGGAGCTTCTGTCTTGACAGAGCCAGTATCAGCTGATCAATAACTATTGCCAGTCCAATTGCCGGAGCGTCCTTGCCGAATTGCCCCACCAGATTATCATAACGGCCTCCTGTGGCAATTGCCTCCCCTGTTCCATAGGTATAAGCCTTAAAAATAATTCCGGTATAATAATTATACTGGCTCAGCATTCCCAAATCAAAGCTGATATATTTTTCATATCCGTATTCGGTCAATATTGCATAAAGCTTCTCCAGCCTCTCTATGGCGCTTATCGCCCTTTTGTTTGTTGTCAGGCTTTTTGCATGGATAAGTATATCCAGTCCTCCAAAAAGCTCGGAAAAGCTTAGGAATATATTCTTAAGCTCATCAGCCATATCCTTCTTGCTGACCGTCTCTTCCACACCAAACACATTCTTTTTCTCTATCAGCTGCCTGAGGTCGCTTGCCTCATCCTCATTAAATATTCCTGCTTCGTCTATCAGAGCCCTGAAGAAATCTGCATCTCCTACTTCAACCTGAAATTCCTTCAGGCCTGAATGCAAAAGACACTCTATTGTAAGAGCCAGCATCTCGGCATCCGCCTCAACACTGTCATCATTAATCAACTCTGCTCCCAGCTGGGTTACCTCTTTAAGCTTACCCTGGTAGCTGCTGTTATTTATAAAGGTGTTACCTATATAACACAGTCTTATCGGAAGGATTTCATCCTTGAAATATTTTGCAACGCAACGGGCAATCGACGGGGTTATATCGGGTCTTAAAACAAGTGTATTGCCGTCACGGTCGAAAAACTTATAAATATCCTTGGAGGGTACGGTGCCCCGCTCCTGGGAAAAGACCTCAAAAAACTCAAAGGTTGGTGTCTGAATATCACGGTAGCCATAATGCTCGAGGACATGATGCAGCTTATTCTGCAGCATAAGCTTGATCGCACATTCAGAATTGTAGATATCCCTTACACCCTCCGGTGTATGTAATAGTCTGTCCTTCATTGTCCATATCCTCCTTGTTTATTAATAATCAAACTTCTTTCACGTTGTAACGTGATAATTCGCTACCATGCTAATATATTTTATCATTATAATTAAATAAAATGCCTGTGTCAACCAGAAATATAAAAATGAAGGAATCAGCATTCCCTCTCAGCCAAATCCCTGTTTAAGGCCTCAAGATAATGAATAATTCCTCCTGTTGCAGTAATTCTATAGGACATATCAAGCTCCTCATAGCGAAAGCTCCTTCTTCCGCCCTCCTGCGCCCTGAGCCAGAACTCATGCAGCCTTGAAAAGGGCAGATAATGGTATGTATCATGCTTTTTAAAATATATCAGTAAAAAGGCCACTCCCTTTTGCTTTTCAAAATCCTTCATAAAATCAATCTGGTGCTGGTGTACATTTTTAAGGGCAAAGCTGTCCTGTGCACACTCCTTTGCGTCAAAGCAAACCGGTATTCCCTGCACAACACCAATATAATCCACCGTACTCTTCTGCTCAAAATATGCCAGAGTGATATGCCGGTTATCCTTATCAATATTTATCGGGGTGATAGGGGTAGGTACCTTCTGGATAAGCGCCAATCCCTTTTCCCTGTATTTTATATTGGTGAGGTTAATCAGCTCCTCCAGCATGGAGCCTCTTAAGCCTCGTGAATTCCATGACGGCATTCCTCCGCCTCCTCATTTTCTCTTATTAACCTAAATTATATAGCCTGAACTGTTTGCGAAATTTATCATTTTTCATATTAGCTTTCAGTTTTACACAGCTTTCAGCCAAACATATCATTTTTTATCTGCTCAAAAATCCCATCCTCTTTTGCCGTAAACTCCCTGCCGGACAGACAGGCAAATTCACCTGTCAGCTCGGGAAATATAATTTTATAAGAATGAAGCAGCTGATGCTTCAGCCCATATTTCTGTGCAAAATAGCGGTTTATTCCCTGATCTCCGTATTTGCTGTCGCCAATTATCGGATGGCCTATAGAGGCCAGATGAGCCCTGATCTGATGGGAGCGGCCTGTTATCAGCTTAACCTTAAGCAGTGTGTAGCCGACTTTTTGTCCGGAGTCATTTACATCCCTGCCGGAGGGAAGTGCTATCTCTGCATATTTAAGCGGTTCGTATTCGGTACATATATATTCGCTGTCCGGCCTCTGCTCAGTATATATACTAACCTGATTTTTGGTCTTATCCTTGCATAAATAGCCTTCGATTGAACTTTTATCACTTATCCTGCCTTTAACAATACAAAGGTAATATTTTTCCAGGGCTCTTGACTTCAGCAGCCTTGCCATCTCCTGCAGGCCTGCAAGGGATTTTCCTCCTATCAACAAACCGCTAGTATTCCTATCCAGTCTGTTGCAGACGGCCGGCTTAAAGCTTGCCAGCTGTTCCTTGCTGATCTGTTTTGATTTTAGCAGATATGAGATAATATATTCCACCATGGAGATGTCATCCCTGCTTGCCTTCTGCGACAAAACTCCAGCCGGCTTATTAACTATAATAATATGCCTGTCCTCATATATAATATCAAGCTTAAAATTCATTTCCCCGGACGATATTGTGCTGCTTTCGTCTTTATGAAAGCTGTTAAAGGTATCATCGGAAAGATAAAAAACTATCTCATCAGAGACGGTAAGCCTTTCTGAGCCATCCGCCTTTTTTCCGTTTAAGGTAATGTTCTTTTTACGAAGCATCTTATAGACAAAGCTTTTCGGCGCTTTATTCAGTATCTTGAACAGCAGCTTGTCAAGCCGCTGTCCTGCTTCATTATGCTGCACAATAAACCGCTTCATTACTAACCTCATTTCAAAAAGATATCATCCGGATATCATTCTTAAGTTTACATAAAAATTTTATGTTGCGATAATCCGGGAAAATTAGTGGCTATCTGCCGATATCCTGCAAAAGCTCCTTAAATGATCTCACATAATAATCCGCCAGCTTAATTTTTTCATCCGTAAAATCCCTGGAAAACTCATCATAAACGGCACATACCTTCATACCTGCATTCTTGCCTGCCATAATTCCCTGGATTATATCCTCAAACACCAGACATCTTCCCGGTTCAACCCCCAGATCCTTTGCCACCAGAAGATATATATCAGGGGATGGCTTTCCCTTTAAAACCTCACAGGAGGTACGGATTGAAGCAAAATATCCGGCAATATTATGCCTGTTTATAATCAGCTCTGTCAATTCCCTTGAATTGCTGGTGGCTATGCCTGCCGGAACATTTAATTCCTTCAGGTATTGCAGCAGCTCAATAGCTCCCTCCTTAAGAGGAACCTCATTAAGGTACTTGTCCCAGGCCATCGCATTCCAGTCATTTTTTATCTGTTCAAGACTATCCGAAAGACCGAATCTGTTCTTGAAATAAACAGCCGTCTCGGAAAAGCTCATTCCCTCTATAAATTTCTGCAAATCCTCAGGCATTTCTATCCCAAAACGGGCTAAATATTCAATATCTATGCTTCTCCACATCCACATCGAGTCAATTAGTGTTCCGTCAAGGTCAAATATCACTGCATCTATATCTGTAAGTATCATAATTCCTCCGTTTTATAATTTTTTAGCAGACTTATCTCCTGCTCTGTCAGCTCCCTGAAGCTGCCGCAGGGCAAGTCCTCATCCAGTATCAGCGGACCCATGGAAAGGCGCTTCAGATATATTACCTTCTTCCCCAGGGCTTCAAACATCCTTTTTATCTGATGATATCTGCCCTCCCTGATGCAAACCTGCGCTTCCGATATCTCGCCTGATGCAAGCACTGATAAATCAGCAGGAAGAGTGGGCTTGTCATCCCCAATATCGATTCCTTCCCTGAACGCTGTTTTATCCTCATCTGTCAACCGGCCGGCTACCCTGACATAGTAAATCTTGTCAACAAGCTTTTTGGGAGATAAAAGTCTGTGGGCCAAATCCCCGTCGTTGGTTATTAAAAGCAAGCCCTCTGTATCCTTATCGAGCCTGCCCACCGGAAATAAATCCTTGCGCCCTTTTTCTCCCAGCAAATCAATTACAGTTTGGCTTCTGCCGTCGTTACTAGCGGAAACCACACACCGGGGCTTATTGAGCATTATATATATAAATTTATTATATTCAATCCTTCTGTCATCTAAAAACACCGCATCGGTCTGTGGTGACAGCTTGTATTCCGGCGTTTTGCATATTTGATCGTTTATCTTGATCCTTCCCTTGCGGATATATTGCTTTACCTCGCTCCTGGTCCCGATTCCCATATCTGCAAGAAATTTATCAAGCCGTAACTGCTTGTCCATCAAAAACCTCCATCCTGCAATACAGGCTGCAGATTAAACCCATCTCCAGCCCGGAAGATATTTATTCTTAAAGCTGTTTTTTGCCACCTTCATCCAGCCTAACGGATAATCCCCGGCGGATACCAGATACCAGCCGTCGGTAAAGCTCCCTGATAAGCTGACAGATTCACATTTCAAATATCTGATAAGCTCAGGATCATCCGGTTCAAAACGGATAACCTTATCATATTCTCCGGTATATAGAGCATTGGCCAGCGCCTGCGAAGGCTCAAACCTTTGCTTTTTCATTTCTCCCAGCAATAGCCCTTGCCTCAACACCCTCAGCCCGCCTCTTTCCGGCATGCCCTCAGGCAGCAGATATAAGCTGTCGCCAAGTACCATAAGCTGCTCCATCCTGTATGATATGTGGGTGGAATTCAGAAAATCCAAGGCCTCATCGGAAATGGCCGTTTTTGCCTTTAGCCGGCCTGGCTTTTGTCTTCCATAATCAGCTCTGCCTTCAGCAGCATTAAAGGAGCCAGATACCGCCCCTGCCTGCTTCTGCTTATGCAGCAGGGCTATAAAATGGCCTTCTCCACCTATTTTATGTGGCCATAGACGGATACAGTTTTTCAGCTCAGCCCTTCCATCAACCCATTCCGGCCTACCACAGTCAAAGCCTGCGTAAGTTATGCCAAGCCTTGCCTGTGCATCCTCATCCGGTAAGGCCGGCACCACACGAAACTCTGGACACTTATCCAGCAGATATGAAATGGTTCCTTCGTTTTCCTCAGGTGAAAAGGTACAGGTTGAATAAAGCATGTAGCCTCCCGGCCTGAGCATTTTTGCTGCAGCTATTATAATCTCCTTCTGAAGCTTATTATAGTATTCTACTCCGTATTGCTCCCAATTCCTTATTATAGCCGGGCTTTTGCGGAACATACCCTCGCCGGAGCATGGGGCATCTATTAAAATCTTATCAAAATATTCAGGAAAATAATCCAGCAGCTTTATCGGACTTTCCGATAATATCAGACTGTTGCGAATGCCAAAAAGCTCTATATTCTTTAGGAGAGCCTTGGCTCTGGAATTACTGATATCATTGGATACGAGAATTCCTTTTCCCTGTAGTCTTGCTCCCAGCTCAGTGCTTTTGCCACCCGGAGCGGCGCATATATCCAGCACCCTGTCCCCTTCTTTTATGGGCAGAAGGCTGGCGGGAGTCATCGCGCTGGGCTCCTGTATATAATAAAGGCCTGCATAATAAAAAGGATGCTTGGCAGGCTGCTCATCTGTCTGATAATAATAGCCGTTTCTTAGCCAGGGTATTCTTTCTATGGAAAAAGGACAGATCCTTTCAAAATCTTCCGGAGAAATCTTTAAAGTATTAACACGTAAGCCGGACAAGCCAGGCCTCTCAAAGCATTGCAGAAAATCCTCATACTCATCCCCCAGAAGCATTTTCATTCTGTCCTTGAACTTTTCAGGTAAATTCATTTTCTCACTCCGTCTTGTTATTATAAGCCACATTTATATCAGTCATGATATTATCTGAGGCTCTGAGCCCGGTAGCGGGCCGAAATCAGATCAAGATCCCTGCTGAATTTTGCCAGCTCATTATGATCTCCATTCTGATATATGCGGAAAAATTCATCCTGAATCCTTACGACCTCCTGTTTGTCCGCCACCTTGTACAGATTCTGAATATTGTTGAGAATATCAGATACCATGTTGGCCTTTATGGTAAAGGATTTTTGGGCCTCCATTATCTCATGCCTTACCAGGGACATCTCCCTGTCAAGCTGCAGTACCGCCTCAGCTGCTGATGTTAGTCTTTCCCTGATATTCTCCGGCATATTCTGTTTATATTTATATTGAAGGGAATGCTCTATTGTTGCCCAGAAATTCATAGCCAGGGTTCTGATCTGAATTTCAACCTGCAACTGCTTGCGTCCCTTTAAGGTCTCAACTGCGTAATCTACTATAAGATGATATGAACGGTAGCCGCTTTTTTTCATATTGTTGATATAATCCTTTTCCTGCCTGACTGT
This sequence comes from Clostridiales bacterium, assembly GCA_012512855.1. Taxonomy (GTDB): domain Bacteria; phylum Bacillota; class Clostridia; order Lachnospirales; family Lachnospiraceae; genus Mobilitalea. The sequence continues at coordinate 9,392 of JAAZDK010000073.1, read as the reverse complement.
CATATCGGAGCGTTTTTTGATTATATCTACCACCTTGTATATATCCTCAACAAACTGACATATTATTCGTATCCCGGCTATATCATCTATGTTATTCTCAACATCCTCAAGACTTATTCCCTTCTTTTGAGCCTTTTCCAATATACTGGATATGGTCTTGACCCTGCCTGTAACCAGTTCTATCGGGGAATATTCTCCTGCATGCCTGTATTCATCTATAATGTGGTTGAATTTGGTAACAAGCTCATCAACGGCAAGTGCATAAGGATCAAGAAGCTCTCTCCAAAGGTGGATTTCCATAAATCATTCCTCCTTACTACTATACTTATTCTTCCAGCATAAGCATCATCATTGACAGGATGGCAAGTCCGGCCGTTTCGGTTCTTAGTATCCGTCTGCCAAGGGTTATTGGCCTGATATTGTGTTCCATGGCCAGTTTTATCTCTTCTTCCTCAAATCCTCCCTCCGGTCCTATAAAAACGCCTATCCGGGAATAGTCTGCTATCTTGCCAAGAAGCTCCCTTGTAATGCTTATATCAGTCGCTTTTTCATAAGGAATTAGGGCCAGCTCCATCCGGCTTAATGCTTTAATCGCATCAAAAAAGCTGTGCACGGGCCTGACGGCGGGTATAATTCCTCTGCCGGACTGTTTGGCAGCCTCCATGGCTATTGCCTGCCATCTTTGCAGCTTCTTTTCCTCTTTCTTTTTATCCTCCAGCTTCACAACAACCCTGCCGGTCATAACGGGAACAATTTCAGCCGCACCCAGCTCAACCGCTTTTTGGATTATAAGTTCAAATTTATCCTTTTTGGGCAGCCCCTGAAACAAAGCAATTCTTGACTTAAGCTCAGCCGCCGTATCCTTAACAGCATCAATTGCTGCGACAACCTCATTATCTGAAACCTCATTAATTATACAATAGTAATCTTTTCCTTGTCCATTGCAAATTACTATTTCATCGCCCTGCCTGAGCCTAAGCACATTCTTTATATGATTGACATCTGATCCGATAATGGAAATGTAATTATCTCTAATCAAATCCTGCTCTACGTAAAAACGATGCATGCCGCTTACTCATTCCCCTCATTAAGTATATTTATGAAGCTTATCAGTATGTACAATAAAATGCCCTTCCACAGCTTATTATATAATACCTGGAACGTATGTTCAATCAATATTTATTCTGAATTGGCATTTTATAATTTACCTGTAAAATATATGTATCGATTCCTATTGCCATTAGTTTACCGTAAAGACATTTATAATGCCGGTATGTTATAATACTATATATCTCATAAAAAGCTACGGGATAAGTGCCTATGACTATACAGAAATAAGGATAGCTATTTATTACACAGGACAAATATTATAAAGCGGAGGTTTCCTCATGGCTAATATATTAATTGTTGAAGATGAACAGGCTATCAGCGATTTGATAATGCTTAACCTTACTATGGTGGGGCACAAGGCATATCAGGCATACGACAGCTTTGCAGCTCTTGAGCTAATCAAGCAAAATCAGATAGATTTATGCCTGCTGGATATAATGATACCGGGACAGGACGGCTTTTCGCTGATAGATAATTTTCTCTCAGCCAATGTACCTGTAATCTATCTTACAGCAAAAGGCAGTCTGACTGATCGGGTAAGGGGTCTTAAGCTGGGCGCTGAAGATTACATAACCAAGCCCTTTGAGACCCTTGAGCTGCTGGCACGAATTGAGGTGGTGCTGCGGCGCCGCGGCAAACATGCTAACTCCTTTAAATATAAGGACGTAGAAATTGATCTGGCCCAGCGTCTGGTGCGAAAAAATGGCAGCACAATAGAATTGACGGCCCAGGAATTTGCCCTGTTGGAGACCTTGATACAAAACCGGAATCTCGCCCTGACCCGCAACAAGCTGCTGGAGACCGCCTGGGGCTATGATTACATGGGTGAATCCCGCACTGTCGATATGCATATCCAAAGACTGCGACGGAAGCTGGGCTGGGAGGATGTGATTAAAACAGTCGATAAATACGGATACAGACTGGAGGTAACAGATGAAGCTTAGGATAAAAATATTCATCAGTATTCTTATTGTAACCCTAACCACCCTGTCAATATCCTCCTATTATCTGATTAACAAAAGCCATCTTGACAATATAATGCGGGAGCAGGACCGATCCGTCAATGAATTTGATTTTGTTCTGACCTCTCTTGACAATAGCATAGATTTCAGCATTGAATCCAGTCAAACCCTGAAAGAGCTGCTCTCCCGCTTTGCAGGCTACTATGCCTTAAGAGGAATCGATCTTCTGATATACCGTAAAGGTGTTCCATATTATATTGGAAAGGCATCCGTCAGTATCCCTGTTAATTCTATGCTGCTTAACACCGGCAGATACAAAAAATATGCCCAGATTATCAGTAAAAACGGATGCCATTACATACTTGTATCCGCTAATCCCTCATTTGCACCCAACTACACAATCGTCTATTCCAGAGATATAAGCGAAATATATCACAGCCGTACAAACAGCATATACATGACAGTAGCTATGGCGCTGATTCTTTTTATACTTCTTAGCTTCCTATCCTTTTTCTACTCCCGATGGATTACCAGACCGATTGAAAGGCTTCAGGAGGGAGCTGCCGCTATATCACAGGGAGAATACGGACACCGTATTCCTCCAACAAATGATGAGTTCAATTCACTGGCCCATGCCTTCAACCATATGGCGGATGCTGTCCGGTCCAGATCCGAAGAGCTGGAAAAAAGGGCAAATGACCTTCAGGAGTTTATAGATGACCTCTCCCATGAAATGAACACTCCTCTGACAAGCATCCAGGGCTATTCTGAATTCCTGCAGAATACCAATGCTTCCCCCGAGCACAGGCAAATGGCTTTAGCAGCTATAAAGCAGGAAACAAAAAGATTAAGGGATATTTACGAAAAGCTCATGCAGCTGACTATTTCCCGGGTCCATGAAGCCAGTCTTCAGCCAACTAATATATCGGTACTGTTTAATGAGCTGGCGGATTCCTTCAGACCGCAGCTGGAAAAGCAAAATGCCCATCTGCATATAAATAATGAACTGGACATGATACTGATGGATTCCTCATTTATATACATCTTGCTCAGCAACTTCATAAGAAACAGCCTGCAGGCTCTCCCTGAAAACGGAGGTAGCATAGGCCTGTCTGCCTACATGACAGACAAAAGGCCGGTAATTGAGGTAACGGACAACGGCTATGGCATACCTAAGGATAAAATAGAGGCAATTGTAAAGCCCTTTTACAGAGTGGACAAATCCCGTTCAAGAAAAACAGGCGGCGTCGGACTGGGTTTATCGATTTGTAAAAATATAGCCAAACTGCACAAGGCTGATTTCATTATAGAATCGGAGGAAGGAAAAGGCACATACGCCAAGCTAATCTTTCCTTCTCTATAATAATTTACAAGCTTGTTACAAGTTAAATATTTCATCTATATATGCCTCTGATATTATTTCAGTATAAAAGACAACAGGACAAGCAGTTATACTGAAATATGCAAATATACTGCAGTTAACTTATATAAATATCCATCAGACAATATAAGAACAGACAGCAAGGAAAGGATTTAAAATTATGAAAAAGGCTTCTTTATTTATATTAGTATCAGCAATTTTATTCGGTATGACGGCTTGTATAAAAGCCGGAATCGAAAAGGAACCTGTTGTTGTCGAGGAAGGGCTTACAACAAGCAGCGGTCTCAACCTCACAAAAAATCAGGCCAATACGACCACTCCTGCTCCAACACTCATAGCAGACGCAGAAAAAGATACGGCTGATATTACTGATGAAGCTATAGCAGCTGATAGCAAGGACACAGAAGCCGATTCAACTAGCGGTGATAAACAGTCTGACAAAGAAATTATAGATGCAGATGAGGACACGGACAATGATACCTACGAAGCTGTAATAACACTGGAGGGTGTGCAGGAAAAGGTTAGCTATAAAAAATTTAACAGCGATTTAGGCTTTAGCATATCATATGATCATGAACGCTTTTCAGTCAGCAAAACCAGTGACGGAGTCCTGCAGATTATCGCGCCGAATCCTGATCCGGGCATTTATCCTTATGTATATATGAATATCTGCAGATATAATAATAAGGACATTGATTCAGTCATCCGGATGAAGGCTGATCTGGAGGATAAGAATATGGACCCTTACGGAAAATTTGCTGAGACAGAAAAATTCTACTGGAAGCAGATACAGGAAGAGAATAATGAAAATCTTCATTATATCCAGATACCTGACTCCGATTTTAAGACTGATAGTATACAAGCTGAGGATATCGGAGGGTACACAGCCTATAGTTATACCCTGAGGCTGGGGAACGCATGGAACAGTGCCATAAGAAAATACTACTTTATCACTCTGGATTCCTATTTATATAAAATTGAAATGCAATACTTTGTCGAGGCCGAGGAAGGCTATGGAGCAAGATTATCCGCTATGTTGGCTACCTTGTCATTTTATTAAAATTTTATATAGAGATTTTTAAACCCTCCCGCTGCCGGACCTTTAGTCCGGCAGTTCTCCCATACAAAATCTCCCGTACCGTATGTATTCATACGGACGGGAGTATTTTAACGGATTAAGCATATAGCTATATGCTTATCCGATATTATTATATCTTGACTAATTATCATTTATGATAAAATTTTTTACAAATATAAACATCGAGTTTTAGTCAATTTGACAGGTTCTATTTCCTTGCAATAAAGCAAAGCCATTCACCCATTCTGTTGGTTTCCAAAATATTAAATCCGTTGGTGATTAGGGCGTTTTTAACCGCCTCCTCCTTGCTGTCAATAATTCCCGAGGATATGAATATACCGCCTTTTTTCAAATTCTCTCCTATAACTGCGGATAAAGGAATAATAACATCGGCCAGTATATTGGCAACCACAACGTCATATTTTTCTTTGCCAATTTGTGAACGTATGCCGCTATCTTCTATAATATTACCGGTCATAAAGCTAAGACTGACATCATTCAGGTCAAGACCGTTGGCCATTGCATTCTCTATAGCCGTAGCGGTAGCAACAGGGTCAATATCTATACCCAATACCTCTTTTGCTCCCAGCTTTCTTGCTATGATGGACAAAATGCCACTTCCGCTGCCGGCATCCAGCATAACCGTGTCCTGATTAATATATTTTTTTATTGCTATAATGCAAAGCTTTGTTGTTTCATGACTGCCGGTTCCGAAGGCTGTACCCGGATCCAGCTCAATAACCAGATCCTTTTCCGTAACATCCTCCAGGCTTTCCCAGCTTGGCTTAATTATAATATTATCATCCACACGGAAGGGCTTGAAAAATTCCTTCCAGTTGTTTATCCAATCCTTATCCTCTGTTTCAGATATGCTAATTTTGCCGCTGCCTACAGAAACATATCTGGATAATTCCTCAAAGCCTTTCTTCACCTTATCTATTATTGTATCGGTATCCTCGGACGAATCGACATAAAAACTGATATGCGCTATGCCGTCATCTTCTCCCTGCTCAGGCGGAAGATCAACAAACATTTGCTTTATATCCTCTTCCGACAAGGGCTGCCTGTCACTTATTTCATATCCTTCAATTCCTAATTCGGTCAGCATCATACCAACCAGATCTTCAGCCTCTGTTGTAGTTTCCAGTGTAATCTTCGTCCATTTCATAAAGATACCATGCCTTTCATTAGCTTTACATTTTATAGTATATCACTATTTCCAGAATCTTTTCTTGGTTTTTTCTGTTTCTTCAGAGCTTTTTCCTTTCATAGACTCATCAAATTTCCTTAAAAGCTCCTTTTGTTCAGAATTCAGATTGGTAGGAACCTGAACAACCAGTGTTACATAATGGTCGCCTCTGATATTTTTGTTTCTCAGGCTGGGTACACCCTTTCCGCTTAGCCTGATCCTGGTATCGGTCTGTGTTCCAGGCTTAACAGTATATGTTATTTCACCGTCAACCGTATTTATCTTAACGTCACCGCCCAATGCGGCTGTGACAAATGAAATCGGAGCCGTAGAATAAATATCATAATCCTGGCGCTGGAATATTGGATGTCTTGCAACCTCTACCTCTACCAGCAAATCACCTCTGGGACCGCCGTTAATTCCCGGTTCGCCCTTACCCCTGATTCTTACGCTCTGACCGTTGTCAATTCCAGCAGGTATGGAAACCTGTATTTTCTTGCGGCTGTTGACATAACCTGTACCATAACAGTCAGGGCATTTGTCACGAATAACTTTGCCTGTTCCCCTGCATTCCGGACAGGTCTGAACATTACGCACCATTCCAAACAGTGATTGCTGGGTGTAAACAACCTGCCCCTTACCGCCGCATTTCGAACAGGTAACTGGACTTGTTCCCGGCCTTGCACCGGTACCGCCACAGGTTCTGCATTCATCCTTTAAGGTTAGCTCCAGCTCCTTTTCAGTGCCAAACACTGCTTCTTCAAAGGAGATTCTCACACTGGTTCTGATATGGGCACCCTGCATAGGTGCATTGCTCTGCCTTCTGCTGCGGGTTCCAAACAAATCGCCAAACAGATCGCCGAAAATGTCTCCCATATCCATTCCGGAGAAATCAAAGCCTCCGCCGCCCCCTGGACCTCCTGCTTCAAAGGCCGCATGTCCGAACTGATCATACTGCCTTCGTTTTTCAGGATCGCTGAGGACATTGTAAGCCTCCAGGACCTCCTTGAATTTCGCTTCAGCCGTTTTATCCCCCGGATTCATGTCAGGATGATATTTTTTAGCCAGTGCTCTGTATGCTTTTTTTATTTCATCGTCCGTCGCTGTCCTGCTGACACCTAAGACCTCGTAATAATCGCGTTTATCGGCCATCTTTTCCTTCACCTTTCATAGCATCAATATAAATCTGGCAAATGCAAGTCCGGCTTATGTAAATGCATTGCCTAAAGCTATCAGCAATAAGGCAGTCATTATTCTGACCGCCTTATCATTAAGCCTATTGTCCATGTTGCCTGTAGGCAAGCATTAGCCCGCATGCGATGTCAGGCATTAGCCTGCATGCTCCAGCAAGCATTTGCCTGGTACAGGCAAGCATGAGCTTGATGTGATACCAGGCATTTGCTTGCACCGACAGGTATTTGTCTGCTCGTTACCGCAGGCATTTACTCCGCATGCATCGAGGCTAATACCTGTACAACAGGCATGGCAATAAGCAAGCTGTGATTAATTATAGCTCACGGTAATCTCCGTCTACAACATCATCGCCGCCAGCTGATGTATTGGGACCAGAAGATGACGGATTAGGTCCTGCACCACCGGAGGGATTAACATTCTCATAAAGTTTTGTAAACAGAGTCTGTGAATCTGTCATAAGCTTTTCCTTGGCAGCCTTGATGTCAGCCAATTCCCCGTCAGACATTACCTCAGGATTTGATTTCTCAAGCAGCTCCTTCAGTCTTGCGAGATCAGCCTCAACCGTTGCCTTGTCTGCCGGATCAAGCTTATCTCCAACCTCCTTGAGGGCTTTCTCTGTCTGGAACACGAAGGAATCGGCTTCGTTCCTTACATCAACTGCCTCCTTGCGCTTTCTGTCCTGGGCTTCATATTCCTGTGCTTCCCTGATAGCCTTCTGTATCTCATCATCAGACATATTGGAGCTTGCTGTAATGGTAATGTGCTGCTCTCTTCCTGTTCCAAGATCCTTTGCAGATACATTTACGATACCGTTGGCATCTATATCGAAGGTTACCTCAATCTGAGGAACTCCTCTCGGTGCCGGCGGTATACCATCCAGACGGAAGCGTCCTAATGTCTTGTTATCCTTGGCAAATTGTCTTTCACCCTGTACAACATGGATATCAACCGCTGTCTGATTGTCTGCAGCTGTTGAGAAGATCTGGCTCTTTCTTGTAGGAATAGTAGTATTTCTTTCAATCAGCTTGGTGGCAATACCGCCAAGAGTCTCAATTGACAGGGACAATGGTGTAACGTCAAGAAGGAGGATATCTCCTGCGCCTGCATCACCGGCAAGCTTTCCTGCCTGGATTGATGCACCCAAAGCCACGCACTCATCAGGGTTAAGTGACTTTGAAGGCTCCTGACCGGTAAGCTGTCTAACCTTTTCCTGAACTGCAGGAATACGTGTTGAACCGCCAACCAGCAATACCTTCTTGATATCGGACGGAGTAAGTCCTGCATCACGAAGGGCATTCTGAACCGGAACTACCGTTCTTTCTACCAAATCATGTGTCAGCTCATCAAATTTGGCTCTTGTCAGGTTCATGTCCAGATGCTTGGGGCCATCTGCGGTAGCTGTGATGAAGGGCAGATTAATATTGGTGGTTGTGGATGTTGAAAGCTCCTTCTTAGCCTTCTCTGCAGCTTCCCTAAGTCTCTGCATAGCCATCTTGTCAAGGGAGAGATCCACGCCCTCTGCCTTCTTAAACTCATCTATTAAATATCTTACGATTCTTTCATCAAAATCGTCACCGCCCAGGTGATTGTCTCCACTTGTTGCCAGAACCTCGATAACACCGTCGCCAATTTCAATTATAGATACGTCAAAGGTTCCGCCACCCAAGTCATAAACCATGATTTTTTGCTCTTTTTCATTGTCAAGGCCATATGCCAAAGCTGCGGCGGTAGGCTCATTGATAATTCTCTTTACATCCAGACCGGCAATCTTTCCAGCATCCTTTGTAGCCTGTCTCTGGGCATCGTTGAAATATGCAGGAACAGTAATTACCGCTTCCGTAACCTTCTCTCCCAGATATGCCTCAGCATCTGCCTTCAGCTTTTGCAGGATCATAGCTGATATTTCCTGAGGTGAATATCTTTTATCATCAATCTTTACCCTGTAATCGGTTCCCATATGCCTTTTGATTGAAGATATGGTCCTGTCCGGATTGGTAACAGCCTGACGCTTTGCTGGCTCACCGATAAGACGTTCTCCTGTCTTGGTAAATGCCACTACAGAAGGTGTTGTTCTGGAACCTTCCGCATTAGCAATAACGACCGGTTTACCGCCTTCCATAACGGCAACACATGAATTTGTCGTTCCTAAATCGATTCCTATAATTTTACCCATGCTATTTCCTCCTAATAATCAAATTGCTATAAAAAATTAGCTGCAAATATAATTAGTAAAATAAGTAAAGATACTGACAAATTTAAAATACTGAAAAATTTAACAAGTATAAATACAGGCAAATTATAATAAATTATATATGTTGACAACAGGATTTATTAATTAACTACCTTAACCATACTGTGCCTTACTACCATATCACGATAGGTGTATCCCTTCTGGAACTCTTCGGCTACTATATTGGCTCCCAGGTTTTCATCCTCACCATGCATTACGGCATTATGCAGATTAGGATCAAATTCCTT
>JAAZDK010000072.1 GCA_012512855.1 Clostridiales bacterium | reverse complement strand
GCCAACAGCCTAACATGCCATGTACTCATCGTCAACAGCTTTCGCGGCATAAACGCTTAGGCTATTGTCTCATTAGCTACCGTTTGATGACCGAGGTAATTTACACACTAATTTGGACTTGACTTTGTATGTCCAATAAATAATAATATAAAAAGTTATAATACTCCCATTGCGTACGCTTGCTACAATAAAGATGAAAATATCAGATTAAACAGCTCATCTGGTGGTATTTTTTCTTTACTTGCAGAAAAAATGATAGATAGAGGAGGAGTTGTATTTGGAGCTGTTTTTAATGATAATTTTGAGGTAGAACATAAATATATAGAAACAAAAGAAAATATTGAATTACTTAGAGGTCCAAAATATGTCCAAAGTAAGATAGGAACGTCATACAGACAAGTAAAAGATTTTTTGGAATCAGGAAGAGAAGTGCTCTTTTCTGGAACCCCATGTCAAATTGCCGGGTTAAAAAACTATTTAGTAAAAGCATATTCCAATCTATTAACTGTTGATCTAATATGCCATGGTGTACCTTCACCGTATGTATGGCAGAAATATATTAAATTTCGTGAAAATAAAGCTGGATCTGAAATAAGCAAAATTACATTTAGGAATAAAAAAATGGGATGGAAGCAATTTTCTGTATCATTTTTATTTAAAAATAATACTGAATATAATAAAATTTATAGTAACGATTTGTATATGACAGCTTTTCTGAAGAATATTAGCCTAAGACCTTCATGTTATAATTGTAGATTTAAGACATTGAATAGACCAAGTGATATTACACTTGCAGACTTTTGGGGTGTGCAAAATATTTTTCCTGAGATAGATGATGATAAAGGAGCTTCATTAATATTTATAAACAGTCAATTGGGTGAAAAAATATATAGTGAAATATTGGATAATATTGTATACAAAGAGGTAGATATTCTAGATGCTGTTAAGTATAATTCAGCTGCAATAAAGTCACCTTTACCACATATTAATAGGGAAAAATTTATTAATGACATAAATATTTACACATTTGATAAATTAGTCAATAAATATTGTAAAGATAGGATATCTATTAAATTAATTTTAGAAAAAATAATGCAAGTAACTAAAAAAGATTAAGCTTTAATATATGATTAAAAAGAGATAGATATTATATAATTAATATATTATGTCATATAAAATCTATGCAGTTATAATATATTATAAAATTGTATTAAACATATAGTGTTTAGTATAACTCATCAGTTAGCAAAATATATAATTAGCAAAGAAAGTTGGATTCGTGAAACATTTAAGTATACTACATGTGCAGATGAAATATTTTTACAAACAATTGCATATAATTCCGGATTTGCTAGCAATATAATCAATGATAATCTAAGATTTATAGATTGGAAAAGAGGTAGTAATTCAAGTCCATATATTTTCAGAATAAGTGATTATAATGAACTTATAAATTCTAAGTCTCTTTTTGCCCGTAAATTTAATGAAATAAATTATGATAATAAGTAATAGATTAAAACTGTAGATGAAAATGATAGCTTTTTTGATTAAAATATGAACAAGAAAGAAGATGAATTTATGAAAATATTAGTTACCGGTGGGGCCGGTTTTATAGGAAGCCATACGTGTGTTGAGCTTTTAAATTCAGAATATGACGTTGTTGTGGTTGATAATTTATCAAATTCGAGTGAGGTATCATTAGACAGAGTAAAAGAAATAACAGGAAAGGATCTGAAATTTTATAAAGCTGATTTATTGGATTGCGATACTCTGGATAAGATTTTTTTAAAAGAGCATATTGAAACTGTTATCCATTTTGCAGGTTTAAAGAGTGTTAATGAATCAGTTGATAAACCTCTGGAATATTATAATAACAATATTACAGGCACTATAAATTTATGTGCATGTATGAAAAAGTATGGAGTTAAAAATATAATATTTAGTTCATCTGCGACAGTATATGGTGAACCTGCAGTATTACCTATTACTGAGCAGTGCCCAAAGGGAACTCCAACCAATCCTTACGGGATGACAAAGTGGATGATAGAAGAAATACTGAAAGACATACAGCTTTCAGATAACAGTTGGAATGTAATAATATTAAGGTATTTTAATCCAATAGGTGCACATGAGAGTGGGCTAATTGGGGAAGATCCTAAAGGTATTCCAAACAATCTTTTGCCATATATAACTCAGGTTGCGATAGGAAAAAGAGATTATCTAAATATATATGGAAATGATTATGATACACCTGATGGTACTTGTATCCGGGACTATATACATGTGGTAGATTTGGCCAGAGGTCACGTTATGGCAATTAATAAGCTTAAGGAAAATTGTGGTTTTAAAATTTATAATCTTGGAACAGGAAAAGGATACAGTGTTATGGAAGTATTGCATACCTTTGAGAAGGTATGTGGTAGAAAGCTTCCTTACAAGATCGCAGGGAGAAGAAAAGGAGATGTTATGGCAAGCTATGCAGATGCATCACTTGCTAAGAAGGAGTTAGGCTGGGAAGCTATTTATGATTTGGAAAAGATGTGCCAGGACGCATGGAACTGGCAGAAGAAAAATCCGAGCGGATATCAATAATTCAGATAATAGAAAAACTAACCATGATAAAATTTGATAAAATTAAAAACAGGAGGTTCCCACCATGCAATACACTAACCTCACCCAAACCAGCGAGGTCATCAAGCGTGAAATATCTACCGGAAATATAGCCGGCGCGGCCATTCGCATTATACATAACAATTATACGATTTATGAGGACGAGCTGGGTTATGCCGATATTGAGAATAAGAAGCCGATAAAAAAGGACACAATATACCGGATGTTTTCAATGAGCAAGCCTATTACCGCAGTGGCTGCAATGATATTGTACGAAAGAGGTATATTGAATCTGTTTTCGCCGGTATCGGATTACCTTGAGGGCTTCAGGAATCAAAAGGTATTTACGAAGGAGGGTCTTATTGACCCTGTTCGACCTGTTACAATACAGGATTTGCTGAATATGACCTCCGGAATAGCATATCCCGGCGAGCTGCTTGAATCGGAGCGCAGAATGGCTGAAGTTTTTGCTGAAGCCGACAGAGAGTATTATAGCGGAAAGCCTGTTGATACCATAACCTTCTGCAACAGGATAGGACAGGTGCCGTTGGCTTTCCAGCCGGGAGAGCAATGGATGTATGGCGCATCTGCTGATGTGCTTGGCGCTGTAATAGAGGTTGTATCCGGCCGCAAGTTCAGTGATTTTCTGCGTGAAGAGATATTCGAGCCGCTGGGCATGAAGGATACCGGCTTTTATGTCCCGGAGGAAAAGAGGAATCGTTTTTCAAAAGCCTATGATTATAAGCCGGATGAAAAGAAGCTTGTGCCTTTTAATGGCGGTTTCCTGTCCATATATGACTATATGACACCTCCGGCCTTTGAGTCAGGCGGAGCAGGCCTGGTATCAACTGTAGAGGATTACTCACGCTTTGCCCTGATGCTGGCAAATGGAGGTACATATAACGGTGTACGAATCCTGGGACGTAAAACTGTTGATTTTATATCCAGCCCGCAGCTGACAACTCCAAAGCAGGAAGAGACATTCAACTGGGAACAGCTGGCTGGCTACAGCTATGGCAACCTTATGAGGGTACTTGTAAGTCCTGCAAAAGCAGCAAGTAATGGTTCAGTCGGCGAATTTGGCTGGGATGGCTGGACAGGCAATTACTTCTTAATTGATCCGAGGGAAAATCTTGTGATGGTATATATGGTACAAAGATGCTTCGGAACAAATCCGGATTTAATCAGAAGATTGCGTTCGGTTATATATAGTGCCCTTTAAGTTGTTCTTGCTAAAATTGTAATTTGCATATTTATACGACTTATTTCTATAGCTTATTCTTATTAAGAAAAAGCGGACTGGATCCTTTGTCTGGTCCGCTTTAGTATTGTTTCCTTTTACGTTCCGGAAGCATATGATATACAGCAGGAAAATGTAAGGGATCTGGTGAAAATTGCTTAGATTATTTCTGATTAATTGTTATAAAAGACTATTAAAATCCCAGGATAAGCGTCTAAAGATTTATAAGGCCCTGCGTTGGTTGCCGGATAGCCTGATGCTGCGCATACAGTACAGGCTTAAGACAGGATACAGATTGAATCTAAAGAAGCCAAAGCGCTATACAGAGAAGCTTCAGTGGTATAAGCTGTATTACCGAACACCTTTGGTAACCCGCTGTTCTGACAAGTACACAGTAAGAGGATATGTCAGAAGCAAGGGCTATGGGAAGCTGCTGAATGAAATTTACGCTGTTTATGACAGCGCTGATGATATCGACTTTGACAAGCTGCCGGACAGCTTTGCCATGAAGTGTTCCTGCGGCAGCGGTATGAATTATTTTGTGACTGACAAAAGCAAGGAGGACCTGGCTCATCTCAGAAAAATGGCCGCCGGATGGCTCAAGCAGGACACAGGATATTTAATAGGAAGGGAATGGGGCTATAAAAACTGCAGGCCCAGGATTATCTTTGAGCGCCTTCTGCCAAGAAATGCAGAGGGT
>JAAZDK010000007.1 GCA_012512855.1 Clostridiales bacterium | reverse complement strand
TAAAGGATATTCAGCTTAAGGCTGCCATATGCGGAGCAGAGCCCTGGACAGAAAACATGAGAAAGGAAATAGAAGCAAAGCTCAGGCTCAAGGCCTATGATATTTATGGCCTTAGTGAAATCCTTGGTCCCGGTGTTGCGGCGGACTGTGACTATCATTGCGGACTTCATGTATATGAGGATCATTTCGTACCTGAGATTATTAATCCTAATACTCTGGAGACTTGCGAGGAAGGCGAAACAGGAGAGCTGGTGCTTACAACAATCACCAAGGAAGCAATACCTTTGATTCGTTACAGAACCAAAGCCCTTACCAGCATTACATATGAAAAATGCCAGTGCGGCAGCACCCATGCCAGAATTTCGAGATTTAAGGGACGTTCCGATGACATGCTTATCATCCGCGGAGTAAATGTATTCCCTTCACAGGTAGAGGCAGCTTTGCTGGAGGTAACAGAAACCAGTCCTCACTATCTGCTGATAGTGGATCGAGTAAACAATCTGGATACCCTTGAGGTACAGGTTGAGGTTGAAGAGCGTTTCTTCTCCGATGAAATAAAAGAGCTGGAGAAGCTGACCCATAAGATTAGAAATGTTCTGCAGTCAGCCCTTGGCCTGTCGGTAAAGGTTACCCTTGTTGAGCCGAAGACCATTCAAAGATCAGAAGGAAAGGCTAAAAGAGTTATAGACAAGAGAGTTCTTATATAGTCAGGCTGTTAATATTATGGTAGCAAATACAGTAATGATAAGGAGGGGAAGCCATGTTAATTAAGCAATTATCGGTCTTTATAGAGAACAGAAAAGGACGACTGGAAGAGGTTACTCAGGCATTGAAAGAGGTTGATATAAATATTGCATCCTTCAGCCTGGCAGATACATCTGAATATGGACTGCTGCGTATGATTGTATCGAATCCGGATGAAGGTAAAAGGGTTTTGAAGGAGAAGGGCTTTTCAGCTATGCTTACTGATGTTATCGCAGTAAAGATAGAGCAGAAGCCGGGAAAGCTGCATGATGCACTTAAGCTTTTGTCGGATGCAGATTTAAGCGTAGAGTATATGTACACCCTGGCAACAGCCGGCAGGAACACCTCTATAATTATGAAGGTATCTGATCTTGCCGCCGCCATCAAGGTACTGCAGGATAATGGCTATGAGCTTTGCAGCGCAAAGGAAGCATATGAGCTGAACAACAATTTGAATTGTTAATTACTTTTAAAAATTTGTATCAGCAATTTATAAATCTTCCAGGAAATATTGTCGACAAATAATGTTTGACATCCTGACAAAAGAATGTTATGATTAGTTCATTGCCGAAGAACATCGGCATGATAATTAATTTTTTTGGAGGATTTATAATATGAACAGAGGTACAGTTAAGTGGTTCAACAATCAAAAAGGTTATGGATTTATCTCTGACGAGAAGGGTAATGACGTATTTGTTCATTACAGCGGACTTAAAATGGATGGCTTCAAGTCACTTGAAGAAGGCCAGGAAGTAGAGTTCGAGATAGTTCAGGGAGCAAAAGGACCTCAGGCGACTAACGTAACTTTAATATAATCATTGT
>JAAZDK010000071.1 GCA_012512855.1 Clostridiales bacterium | reverse complement strand
CCTGCATCGGAAGATAAATCGCCGCCGTCAAAATTTATTTTAAATTTACTATTGCTTTCTAAGTGAAGTGCATTTAAACTAGACATAAGGGTTTCTCCTTTGCTGATTTGTATGTCTGCTAAACTTCATTTTAGCAAAGCTGAGACCCTTTTTCTATAGTTTAGTTTCACTTTTTGAGTGAAAGCAATAAGAAGATAAAAACATAGTAATTATGCAGTGCCAGGCACTGTTGTATATGTTACGATGAATAATTCAGGTTTAATATTATAATGCAAAATATAATAGCTATATTGAACGATAAAACACTATAAATCGACTTTTTTTGAGGTGCGAATCTCCTAGGGAAATTATGTTTGCTTCACATTCGCACTAAAAGACCAAAGGCCCATCAATATCGTATGTTTCCTTTGCTCCTACATGTATAACCTTGTCTTTGTAGTTATTACCTAGCATATAATATCGTAGACTGTCTTTATCCTTATCAATTATTTGCTCAAGTATATTTCTGACCTGCCGAAACTGGGTATTGTCCAGCTTGCATTCAAAAACCGAATTCTGAACTCTCTGCCCGTAATTTACACATTGCTTTGCAACCCTTCTTAATCTTCTCTTGCCAGATTCTGTTTCGGTATTTACATCATATGTAATTAGCACCATCATAATTAACACCTACTTCCAAAGGATTGGGGGATATTCATCCAAATCTCCGCGTATATATCTGGCCAACAACAGTGCCTGTGCATAAGGAATCATTCCCCATTCTATATTTTCACTTAGATATGGATGAATTATCATTTCCTGTTTTTTTAATTGCCATGCTGATATTACCGCCTTCCGGGTATCTTCATCCATAATAACCGCGCCATTTTCCTTTGTACGAAATCCACCCGGACTTACTATTTTTTTATTGATTAGAGTAAGAACAAATCGATCCGCCATAATAGGCCGAAGCTCTTCCATTAAATCCAAGGCCAGCGAAATTCGTCCCGGTCTGTCCGTATGCAAAAATCCTACATAAGGGTCTAACCCTACAGCTTCAAGACTGGATTTACACATTCCCGCTAATAAAGTATATGTAAATGATAATAAGGCATTTACATTGTCCAGAGGCGGCCGTCTATTTCTTCTGTCAAAATGAAAATGCTCCTTTTGCTGTAATATTAGCTCATCAAATACTGAAAAATACACTGATGCCGCCTCTCCCTCAATACCACGAAGCTGAGCTAATGAGCTTATTTCATTAAAATTATTAAGAGCATTATACAGATAATTGCTCTGTCGTTTTATCCGCTCAACATCTATTCTAAATGCATGATCTCTGGTTGCTCTTTCAAGAATCCATCTACAGTTATATATTTTGCCGATTATCATATTTCGAGCAATCTTCAACGCTTTTTCTTCATTATCCGAGATTCGGTACTGTTCTTTGCGCAGCAGAACATTTCCTCTGCTTTCACCATTGACAGTCGCCAAAAATCGTCCTGAAGAAGATAAAAAGGTAATGGAGATATTTTTCTCCGAGCAGTATCCCATAAGCCTTGGACTAGCTCCAGCAAATCCCATAGTCACAATGCCATCTAATGTATGTAATGGCATCCGCCCTATTTCCTCATCTTGTAATTTAATAACCACATTTTCCCCATCCAATGACAGATAATAATCCGGATTTGTTATGTATAGCGTGTTCAGCAATCGTTTCATAAGTCCTCCTGTTTAATGTGATCTTCAATATAATTCCTGACAGATTTTGCAGAGGATAGGGCTGGCAGACATATGTGCTTAAGAGAACATGCATTGCAGGATTTTGTTCTTTTTACTCGTGGTGTATGACCGCGTTCATACATTTGATGCATTTCAGTTAACATATCCTTTACCTTTTTTCTAAGCTCCTCAGATATGTTTACAGCAACACGGCGCCTTATTTCATGATAGAATAAATAAGCTACAGGGATGCTGCAGCAAAGCATCTCTTCCAGGCACATTGCCTGCGCTGTAAGCTGCAGCTCATCCCAATCATCCGGTTTTTCTTTTCCACGCTTATATTCGATGGGAATGACCTTATACAGACCTTCTTTTCCTGCAATTTTTATTCCATCAGGACTTCTATGAAATTCTACAACATCACATTCGCCACTTATCCCAAGGGATGCCGAGAAAACCGGCATCCCTCTGGATATTAGTATATTGCCTCTGGATTCCAAAACTAATTTGTCATGTGCCTTATCATGAATAATACGTCCTTCAACTGTTTTGACATTCTCTTCCCATTGATTTTCAATATGTATTAAAGCCCACTGACGGCGACAAAACGCAAAGTGTTGAACACCTGACAGCTTTAAGAAGTCCTCTTCTTTATATTCCATCATAAATCTCACATTCCAATCCCGGAAGATTTTCAAAGCTAATCTGATAATCTTCAATTGTGTCCTTAGCATGTTCCGGATCGGCTATATACTTAACCTTAACACTGTCATGAACTTTTGCAGCCGAATATTGTCCAATCTTATTATTGTGTTTGAACCAATAAAGCTTTTCGACTGTCATGCTGCCCTCCGGGCGGGCAGAAGAACAATCATTGACAAAAAGTGTACGGATAGCTTCTTTAATCTTTTCTGCATCTTCCTCTGTAAATCCGGTTAATTCCGCCAGCTGAACATTAATGCTTCCTTTAAGGATATAAAGTCCAAAATCAACCCGATGCTTCATACCCATGGTGTCGGAACCCTTTTTGTCACCAGTTTCGCTGTTTACACTTTTGGTTATCTGAGTACTACTAATATCAATAGTCTCTACACTGAAGGCAGGTTGTATAGTGACAGGACCACGCACGCCTACAGATACACCCTCACCTTTGTCAGCCTTAAAGGCAAAGACCTGTCCGAAGCTGCGTACATCCATCCATGTTTCGCAAGCAATCTTTGCATATTTTACCTTGTCCTTTGCTTTTTCTGCTTCTTTTAATTCCTTAACGCTTTCAGCACGTTCCCTGAGACTTGCAAACCCGTCAACATTTTTGTCATCAGACTGAACAAATATCGATTCTCCCATATCTAGCAATCTGTTGCGAATTTTTCGCTTAATACATACATCTGATATTTCACCATAACCCTTATAGGTTCTTCTTGGCATATTGCCACATAGCGGATCTCCATTTGGATTTGCATTCTTGCATGTAATAATAGCTACAAAATCAATCTTATTTTTCAATACCGACATAATCATAACCTCCCTTTATTCCACTTCATTTGCTATATTTTCATCAACTGTATTGGCTTCCTTATCTTTATTTGGACGCATCAGATTTTGCTGTGCATAAAAACCTAATGCCAAGCGTCCGTCCAAATTCTTTGCCGCTTTAAACTCCTCAGGATCTATCTTTGCTGAAATTTCTGCCAGCATTTTTTGATAATAAGCGGCCAATCCTCCAAGCTTTGCCATATAAGGTGCCAGCATTTTTGATATGATCTCCCAAGTTTGACATGGATGCTCTGAAAATTTTGTAAAATACCTCATGGCACAGGTTGTCCTGTTTTTTCTTTCCTCATTGGTATATGTTCGTTTTTCCAAGGCATCAGCAACAGCCAACATCCTTCCGCAAAGATATGCCAGGCTTTCTTCCTTTGGATTAACTTCCACAGTCCATTCCTCCTTACCTTCGGATTTTTCATAATAATACTTTTTTAGCAAAGCACAGCATATGCTAAGCACCTTTTGCCAGTTGCCCGCATTTTTGTAGTTCTGCGGATGACATACATTTTTGAAAGCGCTTTTAACAATATCATAAGGTAACGGAGCCCTATCAATAATGCAGGGCAATATTCTTTCAACTACATTTTTAAGTAACTTGTCATCCAGCTGCAAGAAATTTGTCCGTTCAATTCCAAATGCGGCCAAAGCTATATCCTTTGGTGATGGAGCTCCATAGAACTCAACAGGCATCTTATCCTCTGAAAATCTATATCGATGCTTCCATGCACATACAATGTGCCAATATTTAAGATTGTCTATAAGCTCATTTGCCAGCATTTCACGATAAAAGGTTATTGCCAGTCTGCCTACAGTGGCTGCATCCAAAGCCATTATTACAATTCTGTCTTTATAGTCCAGATTTGCCTTATAGCCTGCAAGCGCAAGCTCTAATTGCCGGGCAAATTCCTGTGCGGTATATGCCTGAGGTTTATTATTTTTAAAGAACAAATCATAGCTGTCCTCCAGCATATCGGGTACTTTATAGCCCTTGGGATTCCACGCAACAAAAACCCTGCCTCCAAAATTACTCCCCTGGTTTTTAATCAGCCATTTCAAAGCATTATGAGCCCCCTGTGACACCTCATAACTGACAGTGGCAGCTTCAGATGCATCATAGAATCTACCGCGAAAAGTAAAACCCGATTTATCATTGGCTGATATAAGCTTTGCCTTATCAGCTGTATTGCGTATCTTCGCCGGGTGATTGCTTGAGCAGCTTTTTAGCTCGCCTGAAACATAGCAAAGCTCTTTACCGGTAGGTCTTGACAGATAGTATTTTATATAGCTTTGCCTAAGGCTTTCATCTTCCCATATTTCTGCTTTATTATCCACCCCGATTACCTTAAATCGTACAAATGCATCGCTTTGATTGCCCTGCACTACTTTGAATATAGCCGGTGCATTATTCTTGTCAGGATATTTGGTGTAAAGTTTTCCGCCGGGATCACAATGCAACACTTTATATTGCACCAAATCTGATATGACTGTTCCTTTTTTTAGATAGTTGTATATGATCTTTACCTTTGGGTGTGAATATTCCGAATTGCACCAGTCCTCCAAATCCTTCATATATTCTTTGTAGAATTCTTCACCCTTTTCACCACCGAACCTTGTATAATCGGCAGCTATATACTGAAGCTTATCCATTAATGGATGATTTTTGGGGTGAGTTCCAGTCCTGCCGGCCGATTCTTCCGTACACGGAATTATGGTTTCCGCATTTTCCTTGTCTACTACTTTTGCATCTGCTATCTCACTTCGCTCATTTATAGTTATTTCTATATGGCAATTCTGAGTAGTATGGGCAATTGGAAGCAACTTCTCATAAAGGCCTGATTCCGACATGTTTCTATATGTTTCATATAACACACCAAGCCAACTCATAACCGCTCCTCCTCATAACCGACGAGCAAACCTTCCTCCTGCAAGCCTCTGAAATTAATGCCATATTTAAAGCTCTTCATTTTCATAGGCCTTATTTCCTTCACAACCGGGCATTCCTCCGGTCTGCAAAACTCTATCACTCCGTTAACCATCTTAGGCTTCCAGAATCTGGCCAAAAACTTTCCCTCTCCATTATCATCAGGGTATGAGAAGCTATGAAACTGCAAGCCGAATTCCATAACCCCGTATTTATCATAAAAGCCTTCATCCTGGTCAAAGTTATAAGGTTCTATATAGGCGGCACATTCACGAGTTCCAAGAAAAATGTCCCGTCTGCCCCCTCTTTCAAGGCAGCGCTTGGCAATCCAGTAATGCTTGTGTTCATTATAGTCATCTGCAAGATCCGGACGATTGGTATTCTGTATAAAATGTGCCTTTACCACATATGACACATCTGCAAGATATGTAGCATAGCTTAGGTCATTACCGCCACCATAGTTTATAGGACGTAGTCCCTTTGATTCTGTCCTGATTGGATTAAGTACCCGAACCGCGTCAATTACCCATTTGATCGTAGGCTTCCAGTAACAGCTCTCAGTGATCCCTACCAGTGCCTGGTAAGTCGGTATAAAAAGACTGGTTTTTTCACCTCCTATACGCGTAATAGGATCCGAAAAGAGTGCATATTTGCCATATACACGATAAGTAATGCTATTTTCCATCCTCTTCTCCTTTCTCTAATATGATTAAAATCGTTATAATGTCTAGTGGGATTATTGTGATGATGTCTAAGAAATTAGGATTTATCAAGAGTCCCGAGAAACTAGAAATATCTAGTATATTTTTTTAAAATAATTATATTGTAACGACTTAAGTATATATTAGTTTCCTAATATTGTCAATACTATTTTGAAATAAATTATATTTTTTGTATTTTTTGAAGAAATAAAAGAAAATATGTTATTTACCAGAATTCTATGTTATAATTAATTGGTTATAATTAATTGTCATCACATTGTAATATAATAGTGATGTGGATTGAAATTAAAACAATTATATTGTCGGAGTCTAAAGCTGCCCATTGAATAAACTTGGCAGCTTTAGCTCTTTCTTTGTACTCTGGCCTATTTTTAATAAATCGCCGGCTCCATTAGCCTTCCTTCAGTCACAAGCCCTAACACCGGATCATAAAATCTCCCGTTCAATACTAAAACCCCACTGTTTGGTACAATTTCAACCGCTCCCTGCTCCGCTAATTTTTGATATGTAGCCTTAGAAATATTGACAGAATATTGCTGCAACTCTCTCATTAATTTCTTGTCAGGATATTTTAATGAGCTATCCTTCAGTATCTGTATCAGTCTTTTACCGTCTTCAAAAGGAACCAGAACGGATGTGTCATTATCATCAATTACCTTAAAATGCCTTGATGCCGTCCTAAATTGATATTGCAGTATTGTTGGACACCTTTCTCCAAAGCGGTAATAATACTCATCGGTTCTCTTAATATATGACAGCTTTTCCAATATAGTTGATTTTTCATTTTTTATAGGATAATCCATTTGCTTACTTATATTACTAAGCTCATAATAATTTTCATAATAATAGCTGAGAGCTTTAGGTGATAGCAGGTCATGATCAAATTGCTCCGGAGCATATAAGTATTTATCCAACACCGCCTTTGTTGCTTCCTCGCCACATCTGATGGTATCAAGCGAACCCAGATCCTCATCTTCTATCTGCACAATATAGGCCTCTTTAACCTCACCTTCCCCATGCCGGTTTCCTCTGCCTGAAGCCTGGGCAATGGATTCCAGTCCGGCAATATGCCTGATTACGGATGAAAAGCTACTATCCACACCTGCTTCAATCAACTGTGTACTTACACATATAATATGTTTATCATCTGCCAATTTTTTTCGCATTTCAGCAATTATCGATCTACGGTGAGCCGGACACAGATTTGTACTCAAAAAATAAAAGTTAACATTTGGGTCATCGATACAGTTCTTAACCTCTTTGTAAACCCTTTCTACCATACCTTTTGTATTCATAATAATTAGAATACTTTTATTTTCTTTCTTTATCTGCTTTACAAACTCCCCCAGTCCTGATATATTCATTCCCCCCTTCTTTATTGCGGGCTTAACTTCAATGCGCTTAAACGCCTTAAATTTCTCTTCCAAATCGCTTATTATCTCACCATCAACAAAAATTCTATGTTCAACCCGATCCAAATACGGCTGGGTGGCAGTACAAAGAATAACCGTATTCCTGCATTCTCTGTGCAAATAATTAATGGTTTTGTTGAATAAGGAGATACAATTTATTGGTAATGCCTGTATTTCGTCAAAAATAAGAATAGCTTCTGTAATATTGTGAAGGCGTCTTATACTCTGCGTCCCTCCGGCAAATAATGTATTTAAAAACTGAACCATAGTTGTGATAATGATAGGAGTTGTCCACTGCTCTGTTAATAGCCTGTAATATTCCCACTTTTCATCACTATTGTCATTATTGTTATTTTCATAATTGAAATCCTCATGTATCACATTTGAATGATGCTCCAGCAAATAATCGCCTGCATCTAACGCATTTCTTATAACAGCTGCATTTTGTTCAATAATTGAGGTAAATGGAAGCACATAGATAATCCTCTTTTTATGATACTTTCTTGCATGGTTAATAGCATATCTTAAGCTGGATAATGTTTTTCCACCCCCAGTTGGCACAGTTAAAGTATAAATTCCCTCCGGCTTGTCCCCATAATCACTGCATTGTTTCCATATATCCTGTCGCAGGCTATGAATTCTGCTTTCCAAATCACCTTTTGTTACCTTTTCTTGCAAGCTTTTCTCTGTAACAGACAGTCTTTTGTCAAAAACATCCCATAGTTCGCTTATCTCTGCCTCATTTATACGTTCTATAATATTATTTTTCTGCATAAAACAGTATGTATCATAGCGATCGGCATCAATCAGGCAGCTATACAGTATTTTAACTAATAAATGCAGTTCAAACTGATCCGGCTCTTTTTTCGATTGCATAAATTTACGAAATTCCTCTGATGATTTTTGAAAAATCTCCTCCATTTCAGTCTGGGTCAGCACCCGCTCAAATAGCATGTTACAGGCTTCTGTATATGCTTTAACTTCGTTTGGATCATCTGTTTTGCACCTGTTAACCAGTTTACAATCCAAATCATCTGTAATATAGTCCTCCAAACCGCCATGATGATAACAAATCACCATTGCCAATATTTCCAGCATAACCTTATCAAATATATTATTCTGGGGATAACGTTTATACAAAAATATTGCACCATATTTGCCATGCGGAACGGTTTTGCTTAAGGGTGGCAGACCCTCCTTCTCCCTCCGTATTCCTTCAGTTATATACTCACGAAATTCACTTGTATATTTGCCTAAATCATGTAGTATTCCCAGTAATCTACCAGTCCATTCAAAGCCATGCTCCTTTGCATATCCTGAGCACAGCTTGCCAACACCAATCAAGTGTTCTTCAACTGTTTGAATCTGATCATCAATTATTCTGTAATGAGCAGGATAGATTACATTATCCATTTTTGACCTCCTGAATTTAAATGCTTTAATATATTTTCATTTTACCATATACCCTGTCCGTAAAATGTCCGATATTTAAAAATTTTTATTCTTTTTTATAAATGAAATTATGTGTTACTAATACATCTTAACATTCCTGTTTATTTCCCATATATCAAGCCATATTCCAAGCAGTTCCTTCAAGCTTTGCCAAGAATATAACAAGAAAATATGTTCGATCTTTCTTGCTTAATATTAGCCGGTGTTGTATAATATGGGAAAATGATCATATTATGTACACACCAGCTTTTGCTCTTAAGCCAAGGCTTTCAGGAGGGGTAAGATGAGCGAAATGTACAGGCCCTATAAAATTCCATCAAATAATCCGTCTCATGGAAGTAAAACAGAGTCGGAATCCTATAACAGCAATCTGTCTGATAAAAAGCCTGACTTATCATTTTCCTATGATCAGCGCTTTGCTGAAATCGAGATAAATGGTAATGCAAGCTCATCATACAATTCCGCTCCTGTCCCCAGTCCAGCTTATCCGGCAATGGACCCAAAGCGCAGGCTTTTTAAGGAAATGAGGGAGATAGCTTGGAACAATCATTCCTCCTATGTTTATAACCTGAAATTTTACAACAAGAATACACAGCATGAAAACTCCAGGGTTTTTTATAAACAGGCGGTATTTATGAAGGATTTTGAGGATGATTATACAGACTGGGTTAGCTTCTCATCATACTATCCCTATTATCAGCTGATGAATTATGAGCAGCTCAGAACATATTTTAGCTGGCGAAGCCTGGTGCGAACGGGTATTGTTGAGGAGATATCCCTTTCATATGTATTTGTTTATATCTACGAGCTATTGAATAATATCGGGATAGATGATCCGGCTGACGGCCTTAAGAAGCTGATGTCCTTCAGAAAAGCATATAAGAGGCATGATGCCACCATTGATAAATACCTGATTAAATGGATTAAGGACTATTATGTATATTATCAGCTTGAGGATTCATTTAAGGATTTTATATACGAGTATAATCTGGAGGGGCATTTTCCTGAGATACTGGAATATGAACCGGATCTGAAAGGCGATTTTGAAAGCCTTTGTGAGCTTTCAAAATATAATATCCGTCAGTCGGCCTTTTATAAGTCAAACAGCTCCCTTGTCAGTGAATGCCTTGAATTTGTTGTAAACAGGCTGAAAAGCATTTTAGCTGATGCCGGTCTAAATCTCTACAATTTTATTTATGAAATCTCCAATAAAAAAACAGCCTGGACTCCCTTTAAAGGGGCTCTCTTTTATCCAAGGCTGAAGCAGCCTGCAAAAACAATAATCCTGTCCCTTAATGAGGCTTATATATGCGAGCAGAATATGTGGTTTCTTAGCTCCCTGGTTTGCACTAACAGCGGCAGGCAGCTTATGACATATATTTTTAAGCAGACGGAGGCTGTTTTAAGAACGGTCACAGGCTACAAGCATAAGCTCAGTGTCGGCACAGATATTATAGACGGCAGTCTGCTGCAAATGCTGGCTAATAAGGGCATTTCCATAGAAAAGACAGTTACGGATGCTGTGAAGGACTTTCACAGAGAAAAGAACAAAATTGTTGTTTCTGTTGATCCAAATGCATTAAGCAGGATAAGAACAGAGGCCCTGTACACTCAGCAAAAGCTTATTGTGCCTGAGGATGCTGCTTATAATTCCGCCCATATGCCGGATATATTCAGCTGGTTAAATAATAATGTATCCGTTTCAGACAACAGCTTAACAGCAGCTAATACTGCTGCCAATACTGCTGGCTCAGCGGATTTATCAAATAGTCGGATTCATATTGCCTCTGCCTTGACAGACAAACAGTCAGACGAAAAATCATCCTCCTTATCAGATGATTTTCTGGCTAGCTCTCCGGTACTCGAATCAGGCAAGCTGCTGCAAAAGGGCGCATCAGCCTTACATGAAACTGAACCTCTCAATATGTCGCTCCCTTCAGGCTTTCAAACCGCTGCCTCACCATCTTTATCAGCCGGACAAGCTGCCACACCTTCATCATCCGGCTCAGCCGCCTCACCTTCCTTACCAGCCGACCAAGCCACTGCGCCCTCCTTATCATTTAGCCAACACACCACACTATTTCCAGCCGGACAAGCCTCCGCACCATCCTTATCATCTGTCCAAGCCGCCTCACAATCCTTATCAGGTGGCTGGACAAGCTTAAGGCAGGCTCTGACCGATGTTGAAATTGCTGCCCTGTCAGCCGTTCTTGAGGGCGGGCACGATATGAAGCGGTTTGCCGATGAGCACGGAATTATGCTTGAGGTACTGGCAGACAGTATTAACGAGAAAGCCTTTGATCATATAGGTGACAGCATACTGGAGCTAGATGACAGTATGATTATTTATGATGAGTATTTAGAAAATGTAAAGGCCATGGTGATAGATGAATGAATAATCAGGTTCCGTTACGAATTGCAAATGTTTTGATAAATGCCCTTAAGGGGGGTGTAGTTCCCCGGATTGGACTGGAGTACATTACCGTGGGACGGGCTCAGGAAATCAATGCCCTCTTGCATGATATTGATATGATAGCCGAAGGGGGAGCCTCCTTCCGCTTTATCGTCGGCAAGTACGGAAGCGGCAAGAGCTTTCTTTTGCAGACCATAAGAAATTATGCCACCGCAAGAGGCTTTGTGGTTGCCGATGCAGACCTTTCCCCGGAAAGGAGATTTGCCGGTACCAAGGGTCAGGGGCTGGCCACTTATAAGGAGCTTATTAAAAATCTTTCCACAAAATCCAAGCCGGACGGCGGTGCCCTACCTCTTATTCTGGAAAAATGGATTTCCGGGATCCAGTCAAGCGTTAAGGCTCAGACCGGCGCCGAGGGGGATGAATTTTACTCTTTAGTGGAAAGACAGATATATTCCGTTACGGAATCACTTGAAGGTATGGTTAACGGCTTTGAATTCGCCAAAGCCATAGTAGCCTACTGGCGAGCTTACCGCAACGATGATACAGCCACAAAATCCAATGTTTTAAAATGGTTCCGCGGTGAATACGCCTCGCGCAAGGAGGCCAGGGACGAGCTTAATATTAATTTCATAGTCACCGATGAGACCTGGTATGACTTTTTAAAGATATTTGCGGTCTTTCTGGTAAATGCCGGTTATAAAGGGATGCTGGTTATAATAGACGAGCTTGTTAATATCTTTAAAATCCCCAATGCCATTACCAGGCAAAATAATTACGAAAAAATCCTTACCATGTATAATGATGTGCTGCAGGGAAAGGCAAAGCATATCGGCTTCTTGATGGGAGCCACTCCCCAGTGCATTGAGGATAAATATAAGGGGCTTTTCAGCTATGAGGCCCTGCGCTCAAGGCTTGCCGAAGGGCATTTTGCCACAGAGCAGCTGAAGGATTTGTCCGCACCGATAATACGCCTGCAAATGCTTACCCAGGAGGAGATGTATGTCCTGGTTGAGAAATTAAGGGATATTCATGCCCAGCTTTACAATTACACACCCAGCCTGGGTCATGAAGAGCTGCTGTATTTTCTGACAGTTGAATATAATCGGGTTGGCGCTGCAACACATATCACTCCCCGTGAGATTATCAGGGATTTTATTGAACTGCTGAATATCCTGCACCAGAATCCCCAGATAAGCATATCGGAGCTCCTTGGCAGCAACAGCTTCCAGATGGCAAAGGGAGGCCTCTCCGATGAGGAAATTCATGCAGATTTCCTGGAGTTCGAGCTATAGAATAAGCATACTTTAAGAATATAATCAAAAAGAAATATTTAATAAGATATAATCAAAAGGATATAATCGATAAGATATATCCCGGCAACAGTTCCCTGTAGAGGGAAGTCCCTAAATTGGATAGCCCTTAAAATATGGAATCTCTAAAATAGGAAATCCCCATAAATTGAGACATCCATGAATTTGAAAAGATATAAATTAGGAAAGTCCCTAAATAGGGGACAGTAAAACTACTACAATCATGTGAGGCGGAATATAAAATGAACGCTTTTGACAGACTTGCCCCCTTTATACAAGATTTTATATATCAGAACAAATGGGAGGAGCTGCGAGCTATCCAGGTTGCAGCCTGTGAGGTTATATTTGACAGCGATGACAATCTGCTGCTTTCCTCCGGAACTGCATCCGGCAAAACCGAGGCAGCCTTTTTGCCTGTCCTGACAGAGCTGTATAATAAGCCCTCCCGCTCGGTGGGAGTAATGTATATTTCCCCACTGAAGGCACTTATTAATGATCAATTCAAGAGGCTTGATCAGCTTCTTATCGAGTCCAATATTCCTGTATGCAAATGGCACGGAGATGCCTCCATCAGCAAAAAGAATGAGCTTGTCAAAAATCCTAAAGGCATTATACAGATAACTCCTGAATCCCTGGAAAGCCTGCTGACCAATAAACGGGGCGCCTGTCTGTCAATGTTT
>JAAZDK010000070.1 GCA_012512855.1 Clostridiales bacterium | reverse complement strand
GAGGATTTTTGCCAGCTGCTGGACCGTATCATATGCTCACCTAACAGCACAGGAAAAATCGGAGGCAAGGCAACCGGCTTTTTCATAGCCAATCAAATTCTGAAGGAACACATTGACAGTCAGCCTGCCTTTAAAAATTTAAAAATACCCAAGACATGGTATATTTCCTCGGATGAACTGGATAATCTGCTTTATGAGAACGGGCTTGATGAGCTGCACGAGCATAAATATCATGATATATTGGAAATCAGAAATTATTATCCAAAAATTATTCAGACTCTGAAGAGTGCCAGCTTTTCGTCATATGTCCTCAGTCAGCTTAACCAGATACTTGATGAGACGGAAAACAAGCCCTTAATCATACGTTCATCCAGCATCCTTGAGGATCAGATAGATTCTGCTTTTTCAGGAAAATACAAAAGCCTGTTTATTACCAATTCAGGGCCGAAGGATGTGCGGCTTAAAAGCCTGGTGGAAGGAATACTGGAGGTATATGCCTCCATGTATAATCCTGATTCCATACAGTACCGCAAGGAGCGCAATCTGCTGGATTGCAAGGAGCAAATGGCTATAATGGTGCAGGAGGTGGTTGGCTGCAGGGTAGGCCCATATTATTTTCCTTTGTATGCCGGAGTAGCCTTCAGTAATAATGAATTGCGCTGGTCACCAAGAATTAAGAGAGAGGATGGCCTTATTCGCATGGTGATGGGCCTGGGTACCCGGGCTGTTGATCGGGTCGGAGATGATTTTCCTGTACTGATTTCACCCGGGCAGCCAAAGCTGACTGTAAACCATGCCCCCGGGGAGCTTAGAAGATATTCTCCCCGTATGCTGGATGCGATTGATTTGGATAATAACCGTTTCAGGACAATTTCAATAGCTGAATTGATAAAGGAATATGGCAATCAGATACCAAAGCTGAATCATATCGTATCGGTAATGAAGAATGACTTTTTAACCGAATACAACAGATTTACCGCTGATCACAGGAAGGATGAATTTATAGTAACCTTTGAGGGGTTGATTAACAAAACAGATATAATAAGCGAAATCAAAGCTATAATGAGCCTGCTGAAGGATAAGCTGGGATATCCTGTAGATATTGAGTTTGCCTATGACGGAAATAACTTTTACCTGCTGCAATGCAGGTCCCAGAGTGTCTGCCATGACAGCAGGCCTGCCGCCATTCCTGCAAACATTGCCTTGCAAAACACTATCTTTACTGCAAATAAATACATTTCCAACGGGAAGGTAACAGGCATAAAGACTGTGGTATATGTTGATCCGATGGAGTATTCCGAGCTGGAAAGCCATCAGGAAATGGTAAATGTGGCAAACGCCATTAGCGAGTTGAACAGAATACTGCCCAGACGCAGCTTTATACTTATGGGACCAGGAAGGTGGGGCAGCAGGGGAGATATCAAGCTGGGAGTACAGGTGACCTATTCCGATATTAATAACACAGCAATGCTGATTGAGATAGCCCATTCACAATCAAAGCACCAGCCGGAGCTGTCCTTTGGAACACATTTTTTCCAGGACCTGGTGGAGGCCAATATCAAGTATCTTCCTCTTTACCCAGAGGATAACGGTATTATATTCAATAAATCCTTCTTCAATAACTGCAGGAATGAACTGGAGGAAATACTTCCCGCTTACGCTGATTTAAGCAAGGTCATAAAGGTAATAAATATAGAAAAGAACTTCTACGGGAAAGAACTTAATGTATTAATGAATGCGGATCTGGAAAAGGCGATAGCATTTATTGACACAGCTTCCAGAGCGGGAGATGATCCCTATACTGAAGAGATTGAGAATGAGACCGGTACTGCTGATGATCAGGGCTGGAGATGGAGACATTATATGGCTGAAAGAATTGCCAGGGAGATGGACTTTGAGGCATATGGTGTTAAGGGGGTTTACCTGTTTGGCAGCACCAATACCTGTACTGCGAGACTTAACAGCGATATAGATCTCCTGATTCATATTGAGGGCGGTCCTGAACAAAGAAAAAGGCTTGATTTGTGGCTGAACGGATGGAGCAAGGCTCTGGCGGAGATGAATTATTTAAAGACCGGATATAAGACAAACGGCCTGCTGGATGTTCATTATATCACAGACAAGGACATTGAAGAAAAGAACTCATATGCAGTAAAAATTAATTCGGTATATGATCCGGCATCACCTCTTAGGGTAAAATAGTTTAATTGAAGCTTATATGCTGATAGAGCAGAGGTGTCGGAAGCATTCGTAATGAAAGGTAAATGGATGCTTCCGGCACCTCCTTATTCTATTATTGCATAATTTATGGTAAACTATAGCAAAGAAGGTATAAATATTTTTATGGAGGAATGGTAATGAGCTTAAGGGATGAGTTTGTCAAATCGGCTATGAGGCTGTATGAATTTTGTGAATATCCTGCGGTAAGGTATAAGATATTGTTTCATTTTTTTGACACACCATATGATGACAGTCAATTGACAGAGCTGCGCAAGGATTTCCTAAAAAGTGATATAGTTGAGGAGCTGTACCGGGAACAGGATATATATGGAGGATGGGGCAGGCTTCATTCAAAGGATTATTCGGTTAAGGCCAAATTTCCCACATCGCTTGTGGCAATAAATCGCTGCCTCTATATCGGACTAACCATAGAGGACCGGGATATATTATTATCAGCCAATGAATATCTGGAAAGCTTCCTTTTGGGGACAAGCCATGAAAAGCTATATGATAAAAATGAGCGGGCTATTCCTTATCAGAAAGGTATTATATGCGAAGCCATCGAATCAATAAAGCCATATAACAGTCTTTGTGATACAACATACGGCCAGTGGCTCTATATTGTCAGCAGGGCATATGAGGACGGCGAGTATTCATATGAGAAGGAGAGGGCAGCCCAGCATGAGGTATTTCTGACAAGGGAGGACAGGCTGGTGCCAATGCAATTCGGCCTTCTGCTGAAAAGGCGTGAAAATATAAGTCCGGAGCTGGAGGACGCCTTGCTCAGGCATCATGGCGGGCATGCATATCACCACGGCTACTTTTGGGATCGATGTCCGGCTAAGCTTCCTGACAGCTTTGTATATGAAAAAACAAGAAGATGGTTCCATTCCTTCAATTATATAAACCAGTTCAAAGGCTCCAGGCTATATCTGGCAGATGCTGTGGACTGGCTATTGTCCAACCAAAATGCCGACGGCTTGTGGGACTGGGGGCCGCAGATCAAGGACCCCTGGGGCTATTTTGGCTACTTTTCCACCAACCGCAATTACAAGCATAACCGTATAGTTGACTGCAGCATGGAAATACTTAATTTTCTGAAGAATTATATTGATAATAATAATGAGATATAGAATATATTGATGGAATAGATATACATATCAGGCCTGGTATCAGGTTCCGGACGAGATGAAGAGATAAACCGCATAATTTCCATATAAGTCCGCATAAAGAATGAATAAACGAATGGATGAACATATTGATAGGTTTAATAAGTATTGGAGGAGCAAGAATGAAAAGCAGCAGAACTGCGGTTTTAATAGTTATGGATGGGATCGGATTAAATGATAATGAGTATGGCAACGCAGTTAAGGCAGCTTATACTCCCACCCTGGACAGATTGATGCAGGAATGTCCCAATATTTCCATTAAGGCCCATGGTACGGCAGTAGGCCTGCCATCCGACGAGGATATGGGTAACAGCGAGGTGGGCCATAATGCCTTAGGCTGCGGCCAGATATATTCACAGGGGGCAAAGCTGGTTAATGAGTCGATAGATAATGGAAAAATTTTTACTTCAAAGACCTGGAATACTCTTATCAGCAATTGTATAGAAAATAAATCCATACTGCATTTTATCGGCCTCTTGTCAGACGGTAATGTTCATTCCAATATAGAGCATCTGAAAGCAATGATAAAAAGGGCTAAGGAGCAGGGGGTATCCAGGGTTCGCATCCATATATTGCTGGACGGACGGGATGTTGAAGCCACCTCCGCCCTGAGATATGTAGATGATCTCGAAAATCTGCTTTCCGGTCTTAACTGCGAGGATTTTGATGCCAGAATTGCCTCCGGTGGCGGCCGGATGAAAATCACCATGGACAGGTATGAGGCCAACTGGGATATGGTCAGACTTGGTTGGGAGACTCATGTTCTGGGCTTGGGCAGACAGTTTTCAAATGCCACTGAGGCAATCAAAGCCTACAGGGAGGAATACGGCGTAATTGATCAGGATCTGCCTCCCTTTGTAATAGCTGATGAAAATGGGCCGGTGGGCAGGATACAGGACAATGACAGTGTGATTATGTTTAACTTCCGAGGAGATCGGGCGATTGAAATAAGCAAGGCCTTCGAAGATGAGGACTTTTCAAGGTTTGACAGGATAATCAAACCCAAGGTGATATATGCCGGAATGCTGCAGTACGATGGAGACCTGAAGATACCAAAGCGTTATCTGGTGGAGCCTCCGCATATAACAAATACCCTGTCGGAGCTTTTGATAAGGCATGGAATTAAGCAGTATGCCGTATCGGAGACACAGAAGTACGGGCATGTAACCTACTTCTGGAACGGTAACAGACTGGAGAAATTTGATGAGCTGCTGGAGGAGTTTGAAGAAATTCCCTCTGACAGAGTGCCCTTTGAGCAGAGGCCCTGGATGAAGGCGGCAGAGATTACCGACAAGGTGATTGAGGCGATAAGATCCGATAAATACGGCTTTATAAGGGCAAATTTCCCTAACGGGGATATGGTGGGACATACCGGTAGCTTTCAGGCTGCAAAAATAGCCGTGGAAGCAGTTGATTTGTGCCTTGGCAGGATAATAGAGGCAGTTAATGAAGCAGAAGCAATACTAATTGTCACAGCAGATCACGGAAATGCCGATGAAATGTATGAAAAGGCAAAGGCTAATGAATTACCAAGGCCTAAAACCTCACATACACTTAATCCGGTTCCCTTCATAATCTATGATAAGCTGCATAAGCATGAAATCAAAGAAGGAAGCTACGGACTTGCAAATGTAGCCTCCACAATAGCCAGGCTTTTTAATATTGAAAAGCCGGATGTATGGGAAGACAGCATGATATAAATGAGATTGATGCTTGCAGATTTAGCTTTGGAGGTTAGGAAAGTATACTTTATTAAATTTTAACAATTTTAAAGCAGTTTGTTTATTTTATAATAATCCTGTTTATGATAGACTTTATACAGCTATATTAATATTAAGAAGGTCTAGCAGACAGGAGGGGCTATGAGTTCTTTTGTACGATTCGATAAGGTAAGCAAAATATATCAGACCGGCGATGTTCAGCTCCATGCATTGAAGGATGTAACTTTTGAAATTGAAGAAGGGGAAATATGTGTTATCGTTGGTCAGTCCGGTGCTGGCAAGACCACACTGTTAAATATTTTGGGAGGTATGGATACGCTTACATCCGGCAGGATAATGCTGGGGGATAAGGAGATATCCTCCTTTAACAAGCATGAGCTGACCACCTTTCGCCGTCAGGATATTGGCTTCGTTTTTCAATTCTACAACCTGATTCCGAATCTGACCGCCCTGGAGAATGTTGAGATCGTGACACAGATGATTAAGGACCCCCTGCCTGCCGATCAGGTACTGAAAAGTGTAGGACTGGAGGACCGGCTTTACCATTTTCCTGCACAGCTGTCAGGTGGTGAACAGCAGCGTGTTGCTATTGCAAGAGCCCTTGCAAAGAAGCCTAAGCTGCTTTTATGTGATGAGCCGACCGGAGCCCTGGATTATCAGACCGGACGGCAGATATTGCAGCTTCTGCAGGAGCAAAGCCGTCAGAATGGGATGACAGTAGTTATCGTTACTCACAATTCTGCTCTTACCGCTATGGCTGATCGTGTAATCCGTGTAAAGAGCGGTACGGTGGTTTCTGTAGTGAAGAATGAAAAGGCCTTGAAGGTAGAGGAGATTGAATGGTGATGTCAGGTAATTCTGCATGGCGAAAAAATAACTGGCGGGAAATTGCTCACACCTGGGAGCGTTTTCTTGCCATTATTGCGATCATAGCCCTTGGCAGCGGCTTTTATTCGGGACTGAAGATAACCAGGTCCGCCATGGTTGGCAGCATGGATTCATATATAACACAGCAGAATATGTATGATTTCAGGCTCATATCCTCGCTGGGACTGACCAGGGAGGATGAGAAGTTTTTCTCCGGCATGGACAAAATTACAGCTGAAGGTGCCATTTCCATGGATTTTATAGCAGTCATGGATAATGGTACGGAGCTTGTGCTGAAGGCCCATTCAATAACAAATAATATAAACAGGCTGTATCTTAGAGCCGGCAGGATGCCGGAGGCGGCTAATGAATGCGTGCTGGACTACAGAATGTTTGGTGAAGATGTTATCGGTTCCAGCATAAAGCTTGCATCCGGAAATGATGAGGACATTATGGATGCATTTGCTTATAATGAATATGTTGTAGTCGGGGTTGCTAACTCGGTAAATTATTTAAATTATGACCGTGGAACCACCAAGCTTTCAGGTGGGTCGGTTAATGCATTTGTCTATATTCCTCTTGAAGGCTTTGAGCTGGATTACTTTACCGAGCTTTTTATAGATATAGCAGATGACAGCAGGGCATACACTGATGAATATGATGCTCTGATAGCAGGTAATAAGGAGATTCTTAAGGCAGCACTGGAGGAACGGGCGGCCCTGCGGCGTCAGGAAATAGTGGACGAAGCCCAGGATAAGCTTTCGGATGCCCAGGCAAAATATGATGAAGGCCTGCAGGAGTATCAGACAAAAAAGGCGGATGCTCTTGATGAGCTTGACAAGGCATGGAAAGAGCTTGAGGAGGCCAGGCAAAAGATTACTGACAGTGAAGCCAAGCTGAAGGACGGGGAAGAAAAGCTTGCCAAGGCTGAAGAGGAATATGAAAAGTCCGTTAAGGAATATAAAGACTCTTTAAAAAAATTTGAAAAGGAGAAAGCAGATACCTTTGCCAGGCTAGATTCCTCCCAGAAGGAAATTGATAATAACCGGACTCAGCTAGTATCTGCTATGGAAAATATAGAGGAAAGCGGCATACTGGAGCAATATGATCAGCTGACCAGATCAATTCAGGCTCTTGAAGCTGCCCTTCAAAATATTACCGATCCGAACAGCGAAGAATATATTAATGCATCAGTGCAGCTGGGGCAGCTGAGGGCGGCCCTGGCAGAGATTGAAGCCTCCGGTGTAATAAGCCGTTATAATGAGCTGCAGGCCTCACTTGCCCAAATTGATGCCGGACAAAGAGAGCTGGATGAGGGCAGGAAAAAAGCTCAAAAAGAGTTTGCCGAGGCTGAAAGACAGTTGCGACAAGCCAGGGATAAGCTGGAAGATGGAGCCAAACAGATAGAAAAAAGCAAACAGGAGCTGGCAGATGGCTGGGAGGCTTTAGCTGCAGGAAAGGCTGAGTATGAAAAAGGCCTTAAGGAATATGAAAGCGCCAAGGCTGAGGCTGAGGAGGAATTTGCCAAGGCTGAAGATGAGCTGGCTGAGGCTGAGCAAAAGATAGAGGATGCAAAAAAACAGGTGGAAGATATTCCTGAGGCTAAGGTATATGTGCTGGATCGGAACACAAACATGGGCTATGCCAATTTTGACAATGACTCCTCCATTGTGGAGGGTATAGCCAGGATTCTCCCAATATACTTCTTTTTGGTGGCAGCCCTGGTATGCATGACAACCATGACCAGAATGGTAGACGAGCAACGGACTCAGATTGGTACGCTTAAAGCCCTTGGCTACAGTGATGCTGCCATAATCGGAAAATATGTCTCCTATTCGGGATATGCAGCACAAATAGGCTGCGTAGCCGGATACCTGCTGGGTACCAAGTTTTTTCCCTTTGCCATCTGGAAGGCTTATGGAATGCTGTACGAGCTGACATCTTTAGAGTATGTTTTTGACATCAGGCTGGCCGTAATATCTTTGCTGGTGTCACTGCTTTGCTCTGCAGGAGTAACCTTTATATCCGGAAAGGCGGAGTTGCTTAAGATGCCTGCACAGCTTATTCGCCCGCGGGCACCCAAGCCGGGGAAAAGAGTGCTGCTGGAGCGTCTGCCCTTCATCTGGAACAGGCTTAGCTTCCTTCGCAAGGTATCGGTACGCAATATACTTAGATATAAGAGACGTTTGATAATGACCGTATTAGGCATAGCAGGCTGTACCTCATTGGTACTGGCGGCTATGGGTATCAGTGATTCAATCCGCAATATAGTCAATGACCAGTTTGACTCCATAATGACCTATGACTATAATATATCCTTTTCAGAAGCCAGGAGCAGCGATGAAAGAGAGCAATTTATTAAGGAATACACAAATCTTTTATCAGAATGTGTGTTTATTGTCACTCAGGAGGTGGAGGTACCCGAAGGAGGCAAGGTAAAAAAGGCTAATGTCGTTGCCACAAATGATCCAGGCATAAGCAGGGTTATTGATTTACATTATAAGGGAGAGCAAATTCCTTATCCGGAGAATGGCAAGGTTGTGATAAATGACAAGCTGGCAAGGGATTTTGCCCTGTCGCCGGGAGATTATATATCTATAAAAATAAACGATGCTGAAATCAAAGAGCTTTTGATTGGAGGAATTTTTGAAAACTATATAAACAATTATATATTTATGACAGCCGAAAGCTATGAGGAGCTGTTCGGTGAGGAAATGGCCTATAAAAATGCATTCGCAAAGGCGGCTTCAGACGAGCTTTATCCAACTGCTGCCAGCCTGGCGGATGACGATAAGGTAGCAGTGGTATCGGTTGTCAACGATATGCGTGTCATGGTGGAGAACATGATGCAAAGCCTGGATTATATCATATGGCTGGTTATAGCCTGCGCAGGTGCGCTTGGATTTGTGGTGATATATAATTTGAACAATATAAATATCACTGAACGGAACAGGGAGATAGCCACTATTAAGGTTCTGGGCTTTTATTCATGGGAGACGAGAAGCTATATATTTCGTGAAACCGTTGTCTTGACCATAATAGGCTCACTGGTTGGCCTGCTTTTGGGCAAGCTTCTTCACAGCTTTATCATGGCGCAGATTAATATTGAGATGATTTCCTTCAGGGAACAGGTATTTGCCCGCAGCTATCTTATTGCGGCGGTTGCCACCTTTGTGGTTACCTTATTGGTTAATTTAATTCTTTTACGAAAGCTTGAAAAAATAAATATGACCGAATCCCTGAAGGCGGTGGAGTAACAGTTAAATAATCATGTCCAATCCCTCATTCTGTTGCAGAGTGAGGGATTTGTTTTGAGAAAAATGCAAAAATATAAAATATATGAATATAATTTAACTATAATAAGTTAAGAAAATGTGGATATTATGAGATATTATCAGACAGACAGCGGAGTCAGATACATTAATACAAATGATATAACCATTGAAAACGGTTACAAAATAGAAGTATTTGCTGAAGGGCTTGATGCTCCCGGCAGTATTATTTTTACTACTGAAGGGGATTTGCTGATTACTAACTCTGGCTATACGAGTGGCAATGGCGCTGTCTTGATTTTAAGAAACGGTTATTTTGAAGTTATTGCGGATGGTTTTAATATGCCGCTTCTGGGGATTAGCTACAGAAACGGTCTGATTTATGTCGCCCATAAAGGATATATAACCACACTTAGATTGGACGGGAGCAGACAGGATATCATAACCGGCTTGCCCAGCTACGGGGATTACAGCAACTGCAGGGTTGATTTTGGCATGGACGGAAAGATGTATTTTGGTGTAGGTACCGCCACAAATTCAGGTGTGGTAGGTACAGATAACCTGTGGGTGAACGAGTATTCATTTTTTTGCGACAGACCCGGGCAACCAATAATACTGAACGGACAAAATTTTTCATCCGACAATATTCTAATAGCCAACAGGGCGGAAAAGGTAGAAACAGGAGCCTTTAAGCCCTTTGGGGAAACCAACTCAAGATATGAACTGGTCAGAGAGGTGAAAAGGGCATCAGGCAGTATTCTCAGGGCAAATTTAGACGGTACCGATATAGAGCTTGTAGCCTGGGGATTAAGATGCCCCGCTTACCTGAAATTCTTTTACGACCAACTATATGTGACCAATAATGGGTATGATGTCCGCGGCAGCAGGCCTATTGCCAATGCTCCTGATGAGTTTATTCAAATAGTTGAAGGCACCTGGTATGGCTTCCCGGACTTTGCCGGTGGTGAACCTGTTAATTCTCCTCGCTTTACACCTAATGGAGGAATGATGCCTGAGCTTTTGCTGTCCTGCCATCCGTCCGTGCCACCAAGGCCATTGGCCTTATTTCCGCCGGACAGCTATTTAGTTGGCTTTGATTTTAATAATGACAGAAAATTTGCGCCAGTCGGCACAATTTATATTGCAGAGTTTGGCAGTATTCAGTTTAGAACGATAGGAAACAGTGTGCAGCTGTTTCCTACAAGCGGGTACAGAGTATCAAAGATTAATCCCTACAATGGAAGTATATCAACCTTTATCATGAATAAATCAGGCTTTCCTTCATTTTTAACCGGTGAAGGCGGTTTGGGCAGGCCGGTTGATCTTGCATTTGGTCCGGATGGAGCCTTGTATATAGTAGATATGGGTATTAGTGCCAGAGATAATCCAAATGTTATTCTTCCAAATACCGGTGTTATATGGAGGGTAATAAAAGAATAGTCGATTATCAATATCAAAATATTAATTATGATTATTCCTGCTTAAAAAAATTAATATATTAAGAACCTTCTGACTGGAGGATTTTATAAAGGATAAGCTGTGATAAACACAGGTATAAATGTGTGACATTTTCGGCAAAAACTTGCTCCTTGACAGAAAAAATAGTGGTAAATATAATAAAAATGAATACATGGACCATAATAGTTATTTAGCAATTTAAGATAAGCGTTTTAATCCTTGTTGTTATGATATTTATTTGATAGCCTTGGTTCTATCAATATTTATCTTAGACTTGTAGGGGTTTAAGACGCTTATTATTCTATAACCGTTAATTGGATATTAGCCTTTTCGGGCAGAATATGGTTAAATTAATCGTATATTTTAACGATAGGAACGGATTACCATAAGCTTCTTATTATTTCGGCTTAATGATATTACTGGTTAAAGCTTATTCTATATAGCTTCATGTATTTAAATAAATTTTTATGAGAGGTGAATATCATGAGATTGGATGATGATAAGATTTTCAAAAGTCGTTACTATGATTACCCAGCAAGTCAAAAACACTTGTATTATACAGAATATCGGCAGAAAAGCACAAAGCCCGGGCGGTCTAAGGGCTGGATAAGAACAGTTGCCCTGGTTTTGGTAAGCAGCATGCTGACTGCGATAACGGTTGGTGGCGGGCTTTATTACAAGTTTTCTAATGATATGAAAATCCTGATGGAGCAGGCGGCAGCCGGCAGTGTTGACCCATCTACGTATGAGTATGACATACCGGATTATATGAATGCTTTGCTGCTGTCAAACGACAACACCAATTCCATTACCGCAATTGCAAAAAAGGTTGGACCTTCAATAGTTGGCATCAGAATGATAACCCAAAACCCCAGAAACTGGTTTTATCGGGAAGCCTCACAGTATGTGGAGGAGGGCTCCGGTATAATTATCAGCAGTGACGGCTATATCATGACTAATTACCATGTCGTGCAATATGCTGATCCCAGGAATTCCACCAGCAGCAATACCACTCTGGAGGTTTTCCTTGCCGATGACCGTCAGGCTACGGCAAAATTTATCGGTGGTGACAGCAAGACGGATTTGGCAGTTATCAAGATAGACTTAAAGAAGCTTCCGGCTGCTACTCTGGGGAATTCATCCAAGCTGGAGGTGGGTGAGCTGGCGGTTGCCATAGGCAATCCTTTGGGACTGGAGTTCAGAGGCTCGGTTACCGCCGGTGTTATCAGCGCTCTTAACAGAACAATCACCATTAATAGCAAAACCCTGAATCTGATTCAAACCGATGCTGCCATCAATCCGGGCAACAGCGGAGGAGCCCTTGTTAACTCAAAGGGTGAGGTAATAGGAATAAATACCGCTAAAATATCGGTATCAGGTGTAGAAGGCCTTGGTTTTGCAATCCCAATAAACGAAGCCAAGCCTATCATTGATCAGCTGATTGCCTTTGGATATGTTAAGGGCAGACCATACATAGGCATTTCGGGTATAGATATAACCGAGACTGTTTCCCGCCAATATGGTCTGCCTGTTGGGGTTTACATTTATGAGGTAATGCCTGATGGTGGAGCTGCAAAAGCCGGCATTAAAAAGGGAGATGTAATTATCTCGATGGACGGCAAGACCGTAAAAACCATCAAGGATATAGAAAGTATAATGAAGAATTATAAGGCGGGCGACACTGTCAGTGTTACACTAGTCAGAAGTGGTAAAAATGTGAAGCTTAAATTAACCTTTGAAGAGGAAAAGTAAATAGTAATTAAAATGAGTTGAGCTTCTCCATAATATCTACACAATCAATTGATACTATAGGGCTGTGTGGCAATAAAAGCAATTGCTTAATTAGTGTAGAAATGGGGAAGATGGATGAAGAATAAGAATAGTACCAAAAAGCTTGTACTTAGCGGCCTTGTTGCAGCAACTCTGTTAGTAATAGCCCTTTTTGCTAAGATGCCCGGTTCATCCGACACTGCCAAAAATAATGGAAACAGGGCAAAGAAGGTGGTTGATGGCGATATAGTCATTCCTGTAGGTGAAGTCACCGATGAGGTGAGATTTTATCCGGCAGAGATTAACGGTATAGAGCTGGAAGCTCTGGCGGTTAGGGCTTCGGACGGTTCAATACGGACTGCCTTTAATACCTGTCAGGTTTGCTATTCATCAGGACGCGGCTATTACGAGCAGGAAGGCGATAATCTGGTATGTCAAAATTGCGGCAACAGATTTTCGATGGAACAGGTGGAAATAAGCAGAGGAGGCTGCAATCCAGTGCCAATTACCGAAGAGTACAAGACCGTAACGGAAGACGAGATTATTGTGCCTAAGGAATTTTTAGAGAAGGCAACTATTATATTTAAAAACTGGAAGTAATATATAAATATCAAATAAAAAATTGGACAACTGCCAGTTGACTATTATCTGCAGGAAAAAAGAACTTCAAGCTGATAGGAAAGAACTTCTGCCTGACAGGAAAAATCAATCAGAAGCATTCTGCCTGACAGGAAAAATGCTCTTGACAGCCCGAATGATTAATGTTAAGATACAAAAAATCCATATTGAAGATTGGTTAACATAATTAAATAAACAACTTAAAAGACGATGAAAAGAAAGAGTAGCATACCTGATTTCATAGAGAAAGATGCCGGTTGATGAGAGGCTCATGAATAGGGTATGTGAATACATCTTGGAGTTGCGTACCGAAAGCTTTATCAGCGAGTAGACTACGACGGAGAGCACACCGTTATCAGGTGCAAGGGTATCGCCATATCTGGCCGTACTCTGCGAGGTAAACAGTGTGAGCTGTTTATGAACACTAGGT
Organism: Clostridiales bacterium; assembly: GCA_012512855.1. Classification (GTDB taxonomy): domain Bacteria; phylum Bacillota; class Clostridia; order Lachnospirales; family Lachnospiraceae; genus Mobilitalea. The sequence goes on along the minus strand of JAAZDK010000070.1, from coordinate 13,759 downwards.
GGTAACACGAGATCGACTCTCGTCCTTTTGACAGGACGGGAGTTTTTTTATACAAAAAATCTATTATTTTTGCCATTAGCTTGTCTTATCCGGCTAAAGAAAATCGTTGCCTGAAAGGGCTGTGGACGTTGAACAGCAAAATTATCATTTAATAAAAAATAAATTCATAGAAAACTAGAAGGAGGAGTAAACCTATGTTAAAACCGGAAGAGCAACTAAGAATAATAATCAAGGGTGCAGAGCATTATGTAAATGAAGAGGAGCTGCTTATGAAGCTTGAAAAATCATACAGGCAGAACAGGCCGCTTAGGGTAAAGCTGGGCCTTGATCCGTCGGCTCCGGATATACATCTTGGTCATGCGGTGGTACTTAGAAAGATTAAGCAGCTGCAGGACTTAGGGCATGAGACAATTATCGTGATAGGTGATTTTACAGGCCGGATTGGTGATCCGACAGGAAAGGCAAAGGGCAGAACTGCATTAAGTGACGAGCAGGTTAGGGAAAATGCAAAAACCTACTGTGATCAGATATTTAAAGTTCTGGATAAGAATAAAACCACAGTAAGGTTTAACAGTGAATGGCTGTCAAAATTAAGCTTTGAAACGGTTATTAGGCTGGCGGCAACCACAACGGTAGCCAGGATGCTGGAAAGGGATGATTTCCAGAACCGTTATAAAAATGGCATTCCAATTGGCCTGCATGAATTCTTATATCCCTTGATGCAGGCTTACGATTCAGTACAGTTGCAGGCAGATATTGAGATGGGCGGAACAGATCAGACCTTTAATATACTGATGGGAAGAACAGTTCAGAAGGCTCTGGGACAGGAGCAGCAAATAGCCATCTTTATGCCTATCCTTGAGGGCATTGATGGAGTGGAAAAGATGAGCAAGAGCCTTGGCAATTATATCGGGGTAAATGAGCCGGCAGAGGTTATGTTCAAAAAGGTTATGGAAATAAGGGATGATTTAATTATTAAATTCTATGAGCTGGCGACAGATGAACATCCGGATGAGATAGACAAAATCAGGCAGGAGCTGGACGGTGGGGCTAATCCCAGGGATGTCAAGTATAAGCTGGCCCGGATTATTACCTCGCTATATCATTCACAGGAGGATGTAGGTATGGCAATGGATTATTATGATGCCGCTTTTAGCAAAAAGACGGTTCCTGATAATATTCCAACACTTATAATTGATCTTGACAAGGATACCGTTATAGATATTATTCCTCAGCTGATTGACATGGGATATGTAAAAAGCAAGAGCGAATTTTTACGTCTTGTCAAACAGGGAGGAGTTTCGATAAACGGGGAAAGGATAAATGAGGATGACATAAAGCAGGTTTTATATAATATGGATGTCATCAAAATCGGCAAGAAGCATTTTGCAAGGATTAACAAGTAATACTAAATTAGCTGTTGCTCATACTAAAACTAACTATAATTATTTACTGATTATAAAGCCGGTGATATTATATTATTATGTAACTGGACAAGAATCAGTAAGATAACTATTTTGCAAATTATATAAAAATTATGAGAAATGAGGATTTTATATGAGTAAAAATTATGTAAACTGGGCTGTATTAGGCTGTGCGGCAATAGCAAAATCATCTGTTATTCCAGGAATCCAGAAAGCCGCCAACGCCAGGCTTTATGCCATTTCAAGCAGGGAGGCGTCGGCAAGGCTAACTGAATTTAAGGAGATATTCAATCCTGTAAAAGCTTACTCAAGCTATGAGGAGCTATTGGAGGATCCGGAGGTTGATGCTGTATATATTCCCTTGCCAAATTCGCTGCATTATGAATGGACCATCAAGGCGGCAGAGAAGAAGAAGCATATTCTTTGTGAAAAGCCTCTTGGCATATCCGCTCGAGAGGTTGACGAAATGTTTGAGGCTGCCAGAAGCAACGGAGTAGTTCTGATGGAGGCATTTGCCTACAGGCAAAGCCCGCTGACCAAAAAGGTCAGGGAGCTTGTAGATAATGGACTGGTGGGCAGGCTTAAGTACATTGATTCGCATTTTAGCATCAATCTGAGGAACAGGGATGATATCAGATATAAGAAGGAATTGGGTGGTGGAGCGACCTATGATGTCGGATGCTACAACCTGAATGTAACCAGATACATCATAGGGAAGGAGCCGCTTGCAATATATGCAACAGGTGAAATCGGCCCTGCTTCCGGTGTTGATGAAAGCAGCTGTATCATGCTGGAGTTTGACGGCGATATTAAGGCTACATCCTATTCATCCTTTAGTGCCGCATTCAGAAGCGAGTATACCGTAGTTGGTGATGAAGGCATCATCCATGTTCCTGCAGTATATAACCAGAGCGGAGATATTAAGATTATTATCAGGAATGGCGAGGGCAGCAGAGAAATGCTTATAAATTGCCCGGATAATTATATGCTTGAGATTGAACAGTTTGGCAGATGCATACTGAATGGGGAAGAGCCTCTTATCAGCTTTGAGGATTCGTATAATAATGCAAAGCTTATTGATACGGCGCTGGAGCAAATTTTCAGGAAAGATAAATAGGATAGATGGATATAGTGATAACAGCATTTTGATATTGGGCAGGCATAAGCTTGCCCTTTCTTTTGCTTATACTTACGAACTTGCCCCACCTTAAGGGCAGGATAACTTAAATTTAAATTATATATTAATAAATATATTAATAAAGCATTGATGTATGAATATTTTCTCCTGTTGTAACATATATATAATAATAAGATAGCAGGGACAAGCCCTTTGCGGCGTTTGGTATCTAAAGCTAATTGCAAATAGTATGTTAGCATAAAATAGATTATTAATCATTAAACACTCTAATTTACCATTCAAAATCTATTCTATGGCAATTCTAAGGATAAGAATATCTTGTCATATCTGCACCGGTAAATAACTATGCTTAGGATTTACTAATTCTATGTACGGATGTTCTCAGTTTACTCAACTCAATTTATATTTACATTAATTTACTGTAACTCTCACCTTCTGAAAAAATTATCGTCTTCTGTCATACAAGATGCATTCAGAATTAATGCAAATCGTCATAACAATCTGACTAGCGGTAATTTAAGCTGTGCTCATTAAGCTATTGCAGGAAAGGAGGGAGGATAAAAATAAGTTGGGATAATATCAGCATACGTTAAAGGGGTGATTGCTATGTAGTTCGTGGACGAACAAGCAGTTAAGTAAAGCAGTTGTCGTTGTGTTGCATAACAGTTTAGTCTTGGATAAGTGCAGCATTAATCACAGTATTCAAAAAGGAGGATCATAATGAAGAAAAAAATAAGCTTAATCATTGTTTTATCTTTATTTATCTCTATATTTACTTTTAATCATGAAGCCTCTGCTGTAAATGCCAATCCTACATGGTATGTGGATGAAAGGCTTATTAACAACGGTGAAGCTATACCGTATGATTATTATGGAGCTAAGGATCCCAGCATAGTTTACTATGGCGGTAAATATCATGTATTTTACACCGGTGCAAATCAGGGTGGAGGCTGGCAAATGCTCTACACCTCAGCAAGTACCCTTTCAGGGCTGAAAAATGCTCCCCGTATATATATGAGTTCAATTGGGGAGTCTTATTGTATGAGATACAATAAACCTTCAGGCTTATTGGGTTTGCCACTGTTGGCAATAAGCCTGAAGGCTTTTCTATTCTGAGAGTATAAGTATTTCAAATTATTCATTAATAATCTGTTATTAGAGTTACTTATGTGCTTGGCCCATAACAGTCAGGTCAGTTTGCAAACAGGCTTAAATCAATTGCTTCACCCATAATCTGATAACCGACAAAATTAGGGTGCAGGCCATCGCTGCTGTATTTTTTGGCCATTATGCTGGGGTCGGCTTCATCCCTGATTGCTGCATCAAAATCAATATAGCCGTCAAAGTAATCTGTTGTTCTTATCCATTCATTGATCTTCTGGCGGATACCTTCACGTATCTCCCAATGATTCTTTGCATAGTCAGTTCCGCCAAAAGGAGTGATTGTGGCTCCTATTACCTTGATACCCTGGGCATGAGCCTGATCTGCGAACTTCTTATATTCTTCAATAATTTTATCAGCAAGCTCCGGTGAACTGGTATAACCTATATCGTTGATGGCTTCAAATATAATTACATAGCCAACCTTTTGCTGATCGAGCACATCCCGCTTGTACCTTTTTATAGCTGCCGGTCCAAGACCGCCATAGATCGAGTTGCCGCCGATTCCCTGATTTAGTACGGTAAGGTGGGCTGTCTGAGGATTTTTTTGCAGCCTTTCCGCCAGTACATCTGTCCAGCGATCATCATGATTGGTTCTTACACCACGGCCGTCGGTAATGGAATCACCCAGACATACTATGGCCTTGCATTCCGGACTTGCAAGAACATCAATTCCGCATATGAAATACCAGGTTTCATTGGTTACGGGCGACTCCATGCTGATATCCGATACATGATTGCCGCTCACCAGATAAGAGGTGGTTCTGGAGGCGGTATGGCTTGTTACTATTTCCGGAACATCACCAAAATAAATGGATATGGCGATCCGCTCCAGATCAGATGCATTATAATCAATCGGATCTGAGCAAATAATTTCTCCCGGAGGAATGGAAACACTTTCACTGCCTCCATTGAAGGTTACAGTAGTATCGGTTTTAGGCATAATTATGGAGTAGCCTATTTCATAATGCCTGGCTATATGAACGGAGTTTAAAACCAGTGGCGTTTTGCCGTATTCATTTGAAATCTTCAGGCGCAATTGCGGGCCGCCCTTTGAAATGCGCACAATCTGGCGGAAGGTATTGCCTGCCAGGCCGGGAGCAGGAGGATATTCGCCCCTGTTAGGGTCAAGTCCCTGCTGTGCACTTGCCCAGGTACCTACCCACTCCAGATTCTCAGTCTGTAAAGCTTGGCTTATATTGTCCTGATTCATGTTCATATCTGTACTATCTCCTTTTTCTGTTTCTGTTGATATTGAAATTGCTTCTTCTGATGTTGATTCAACAGAAGATGCTTGCTGTTTTTGTGAAATATCTGCTGTTTCCTTACCTTTTTTGTCATTATTATAAAAATGATTAATGACTATCGCAATGCATATCACGGATAAAACCGCAATAGCTGTGATAAAGCAGATCCTTTTTACTTTCATGACTCTCCTTTCATAAGCTAAGGTTTATTTGGATATTTTTATAATCTATATACTAACACAGCTTTATTAAAAGCTCAAACTATATTTTGCTTTCTTTACATTTTGTGCAGAAAATGGTAGAATATAATCAAATTTTGTAGTTAAAAAATTTTAAAAATATAATATTAGCAGACTTATTAAAAGCAGAGGAGTAAGGTATGAAAAAAATATCGTTGAAAGCAAATACTTTTATCTTGTCGCTATTAATTATTCTTCCATTATTGATTATTTGCATCATGCTTTTCTCGGGTGCATCTGATGGTCTGTTGCCATTTCTAAAAATTGTGTCTTTGATATCTTTGGTGCTTTCAGCAATCTTGCTTATCTATCAAAACATACTAGCAAGAAGATTTGATAAGGGTATAAAAGGCCTTATTGAAAACTTGCAGCAAGTGGCAGGCAGGGATCTGACTGTAAAGCCTGATGAGGATGCAACAGCTGAACTTAAAGAGCTTTCGGAGATTACAGCAAGTATTATTGATTTATTCAGGGAGTTCGTTTCCAGTGTCCAGATTACCTCATATGATGTGGAGCATCTGATAACAACCGTAAAGGAAACAACAGCTGAATTATTGGGAAGCGGAGAAAATATTGCAAGAGCTGTGGAGCATGTTGCCGAAGGAGCCATATGTCAGGCTGAAGACGCTGAGATATGCTATAACATGTCTACCGAGCTGGTTCAGCAGATGGCTGTTGTTACAGAGTCCACCGACTTGATGTCGTATAAGGCTGAACATGTCAAGGAAATGACAGAAGCAGGGAAAAGCAGCATCAATGAGCTGTTGGATAAAAGCCGCCAGGCTGAAAGCAATATTTCAGGGATTATAGGCAGCATAGAAAAGCTGCTTGAAATGGCTTCAAATATATCAAAAATTACTGAAATAATCACTGAAATAGCCAATCAAACAAATTTGCTTTCATTAAATGCATCAATAGAGGCGGCCAGAGCCGGTGAAGCCGGAAGAGGCTTTGCTGTGGTTGCTGGTGAGGTTAAAAAGCTTGCCGACAGAAGCCTGGAATCTGTCAAGAATATTGAAAAAACCATAATTGATGTGCAAAATCAGGTGAATTCCACTTCAGAATTAATAAAGGAAACCATTCAAAATATCGAGCAGCAGATTGATGCTGTACATAACACTAACAATGCATTCCAGGAAATAGCCGAGGCCTCGGAGGAATTGTTTATCCAGCTGAATTATGTAAAGCAGGGAATGAGCAAGCTTGATGATTATAAAACCAATCTGGCAGCTTCAATCCAGAGCATATCTGCTGTGGCTGCGGAAACAGCTGCTTCATCGGAGGAAATAACATCTCTGATGTATACCCAGAATAATTCAATGGAGGCCTTGTCAGGTCTGGCAGCAGACTTAGACGCATTGTTTGGCAAAGTTAATGACAGACTGAATAATTACTCCTTTGACAGGATTAGCAAAACAAAAAGAACCTTTGCATTAATTATGAATGGTGCAGCAACCTATCTTGATGATATTGCCCAAAGTGCCCAAAGTATGGTAAAAAAGCTTGGTGCAGATATTTTAACCTTGTATGACAAAAAAAGGGATGTGGACAAGCAGGTTGAGTATATCCTGGATAGCATAAGGCTGGGGGTGGATGGAATAGCTTTAATCCCGCTGGGTGAAGGCCGGGATAAAATTCAGCCTGCAATAGAGGAAGCTGTAAGTAAGGGAATAAAGGTAGTAACCATGGATACATTTTTCCCGGATTGTGGTATAAGTGTATTTATCAGTACCGATAATTATAAGGCAGGTGTTAATGTCGGGGAAATAACGGTTAAGTACCTGAAGGGATGCGGAAATATCCTGCTTTCCTATCCCGGTGACCAAAATCTGAACATTGCCAACCGATTAAAAGGATTTATGAGTGTTGTTGAGAAGGTGAAGGACATCAGAATAGTTGACACTGTCAATGAATATGATGTCAATCATAGAGTTGAGCTCTTCAGGGAAAAATTTGACGAGCATAAAAATATCGACTGTATTGTTTTCCTCGATAATGATGGCGCCAAGGTTCTGGATTTGCTGATAAATCAGTATAATATCAAGGCTACGGCTATTGGCTTTGACAAGAATGATATAGCCATGAAGCTTATAGCGGAAGGAAAGCTTGCTGCCGTGGTTGCACAAAGGCAAAAAATTTGGGGAGAGATAGCCATCAGGATACTGAACGATCTGGCATCAGGCAAAGAGGTGCCCGAATTTGAAGATACAGGAACATTTGAAATAAATAAACGGAATTATTTTATTTATAATTCATAATTTTCTTTATTCTTCTGTCCGGCACATATATAATAAGATTTATTTGCCAGGTTATTTTTTGGCTGCTAAAATCGATTATTATAACATCAAGGGAGGTCTTGTCTAATGGATTTTGTAATCAGTCAGGAAGGATTGAAGGAAGCTCTGCAAACAGCCGGTGTGGAGGGCGCATTGTTTTATCAGGAGCAGGAAGCCTTCAGCGGAGTAAATAAAATTGCCGGCAAGGTGATGAATGATATTGAATTGGTTTTCGGAGTGAAGCCATTGGCTACAAACGACAGAAAAAAGCTGGCTAAGCATGCTGTTATATACGGCACCGTGGGACGTTCAGCTATACTGGATGAGCTGCAGGAAAAAGGGATTATCGATCTTTCAGCTATTGAAGGCAGGAGAGAGGTTTTTCTTTTTCAGGTAATAGACAATCCCTTTTGTGGGGTGGAAAAAGCACTGGTAATAGCGGGAAGTGACAAAAGGGGCACTATATATGGACTTTTTCATCTGTCAGAACGGCTGGGAGTATCACCGCTGGTTGACTGGTGTGATGTCAAGCCCCGCCGCAGAACTGAAGTAAGCCTTGACGGTAGTTTAAAATATATATCAAAAGAGCCCAGTGTTCGCTTCCGTGGCTTCTTCATCAATGATGAGTGGCCTGCCTTTGGCAACTGGACGATGAAGAACTTCGGCGGCTTTAATGCCAAAATGTATGATCATGTTTTTGAGCTTCTTTTGAGGCTCAAGGGCAATTATCTCTGGCCGGCCATGTGGTCCTCCCGTTTTAGTGATGACGGCCCAGGTCTGGCCAGCCATGAGCTAGCAGATGAATATGGAGTAATAATGGGAGCCTCCCATCATGAACCCTGTCTGCGTTATGGTGAAGAGTACAAGTACCTGCGAGGGAAGGATTCAATTTACGGAGATGCATGGAATTTCAGAAGCAACAGGGAGGGAATTACAAGGTTCTGGGCAGATGGACTGATAAGAAGCGGAAAATTTGAGAATGTAATTACCGTAGGTATGCGGGGTGAGGCTGATACCGCAATAATGAGGGATGCCACGCTGGCAGAAAATATCGAATACCTTCGTGATGTACTTAAGACACAAAATGAACTGATCAGAAAGTATGTCAATCCAGATCTGAGCAAGGTACCCAGAATGCTTGCTTTGTATAAGGAAGTGGAGCCTTTCTATTATGGGGATAAGGACACTCCGGGCTTAATGAACTGTGAAGAGCTTGAGGACGTTATTATCATGCTTTGCGATGATAACCACGGCAATCTCAGAACCTTGCCGACCGACCAAATGCGCAAGCATAAGGGTGGCTTTGGCATGTATTATCATTTTGATTATCATGGAGGCCCAATATCATATGAATGGATTAACAGCTCCTATCTTCCAAAGATATGGGAGCAGATGACCATGGCTTATGACTTTGGAATTCGTGAGCTTTGGATTGTTAATGTGGGAGATATATGCACCCAGGAGTTTCCCTTGTCCTTCTTCCTGGATCTGGCCTATGACTTTGACAAATGGGGAACGAATGCCATCAATACAACAGATGATTATACAAGGCAGTGGATAAGTAAGCAGTTTGACGGAGTGTTTGATGAACTGGATCAGGAAAAGATATATAAGCTTATAACAGGCTATACAAGGATAGCCCATAAGCGCAGGCCGGAAGCTATGAATTCGGGAATATATCATCCGGTAAATTACAGGGAAACAGACAGGACCCTGCAGGAGATAGATTATCTGCTTAAGACAGCCGATGAGCTTTATGAGAAGCTGAATAGCGGTGATAAAGAAAATCTACCGGCTTACTTTGCCCTGGTATATTATCCTGTCGTCGGCAATATGAACCTGCAGAAAATGCAGCTGCTTAGCGGCAAAAATCATTACTTTGCAAGATTTGGCTATATGGAGGCCAACAAGCTGGCCAAGCAGGTTAAGGAGTGTATGAAACGGGATAGACAGATAGTGGAGGAGTATCATACCATCGATAACGGTAAATGGTATGGTATGGGATTGTCCGAGCATATAGGCTTTACCCGCTGGAATGAGGATGAATGTCAAAATCCGATTCTCATGTATGTAATGCCCGCCAACAAGCCAAGGCTGGCTGTAATGATAGACGGAACCGAGCAGCGAACAGAGGGCAGCTCCTGGACCCTTAACAGGCTGGTAATGAATGATTTTCTTGAGCCGGATGTATCAAGCGCATCCTTTACCGTATATGCAATCAGCGATAAGCCGGCAGAGTATTCCGTCAGCTGTGAAAGCAAGTGGCTTAAATGCTCAAAGGAAGGCGGACTTCTGGATGGCGTAAATGTAAGCTCGGAGCAGATTAAGGTTACAATTGACCGGAGTCTGCAAAGTGGTGAGACAGAGGGTAAAATACTGGTGAAGCTGCCAAGCGGAACCTGCACAATTATTGTTAAGGCAGCCCTGCCTGACGAAAGCGGCCTTGAGAGGATGACCTTTATAGATACAAAGGGGTATATTTCAATTGAAGCGGAGCATTATTACAGAAAGGTGGATTTCACCTCAGACAAGGGTGAGAGCTATCGCTTTGAGGTACTTGAGGGCTACGGCAAGACCCTGTCGGCGCTAAAGGCATTTCCGACAACTGCATATTTTACACCCGGCAAGGATGCGCCTTATCTTGAATATCTGTTTAAGGTAGAGGAAGCCGGCAATTATGAGCTGGAGCTGTATATGCAGCCGTCAAATGCCGTTACCAACGAAAACACCTTATATTATGGAATACAGCTTAACGACGGAGAAATTAATATGATTAATGCAATCCCCGAAGGCCAGAGGGTAGACAGCTATTTCTGGGCGATGGGAGTTTTAAACAACATCCGCAGGCAGATAACAAGGATTAGCTGCAAGGAAGGTGTAAATAGCATAAAAATATATGCGGCAAGCCCGGGCTTTGTACTTGAAAAGCTGGTTATCTATAAGGAGGGCGCTAAGCCTGCGGAAGGCTATCTCGGCCCGACGGAGACCTACTATGTGGGAAGAGATAAAAGGTAATAATAAAAAATTCCTGATGCCTCATATTGGGGTATCAGGAATTTTTCTTACGGAAATTTAATTCTATGAATCATTTATAATATTATGATTTCTTATCAAAACAGACTTTCCCCTCCAGGCAAAGGCTCTGTCATTATATTTTTTCATAAATTCCTTATTGGACATCTGCTTCAGATCTTCATAATCCAGACGGTAAATCAGATCCTGCGTAAATTCCTCAATTATGGTTTTTTTGACATCCCTGTTATGGGGACAGACATCCTGACAGACATCGCAGCCATATATCAGGGGCTGTTTCTTTAATATTTCCTCATCCTCAGCTGACAGATCCTTTTTCTTCTGGCTGATATAGGATCTGCATTTTAGGGGATTTATCGTAAAATCACCCAGAATACACTGACCGGGGCAATTATTGACGCAGGCAAAGCATTGCAGGCAGGTTTTATTTTGAGGCTTGTCAGCTTCAAAGGGATAGTTGTTAAGCAGGGAGCCGATAAAAAAGTATGAGCCGTAGCGGTCGTTTATCAGATTATTGTTTATTCCGAAAAAGCCAAGCCCGGCCCGATAAGCCAGATAGCGGTCACTGAAGGGCCCGGTGTCAACATAGGCTTTATATTCAAACCCTTTAATATTGCTTTCCAAGTATTTTCCTATCAACTCCAGCTTATCCTTAACAATGATATGATAATCCCGGCTGTATGCAGATTTGGACAGGTTGGCATCAGACGCCTGTCCGCTGTAGTAAGGAAACAGGCATACAATGAAGGATTTTGCTCCTTTAAGGCTAAGCTCCGGATGGACCCTCTTGTTAATGTCCGTCTCCTCAAAACCGCTTACATAGCCCCTCTCGATTTGCCTCTTCCAGATCTGTTCAAAATCATGGAAAGGCTCTGCCGGCGCTATTCCAACACATTCTATATTTATTGATTTACAAAAAGCTATAAGTTTTTCCTTCATAGGCTGAGTCCCGTTTGATTATTTTATAAAGTTTTAATATATTAATTTCTTACATACAGGATTGAAAATGCATCTAAGACTGCAGGATTCATGAATGTCCGGTAAATGTATTTGTTTCAATTATAATAAATAAAATATCAGAAAATATCAAGTACAGGACGAATAAAATAGCCTTTGGAGCATCTTTGTAAAAATTGTGATAGGATGAGAAATGCAAAAAGTAAATATTGATAAATATGCCAGATTATTGTAACATATTCTTAATAAGTACTATTATCAATTAATAATTAATTGTGAAATTAATAATTTATAGTCTATGACAGAACAAAAAGAGCTGCAATAGGAATCAAAATGTATATGCTTGATGATCCCACAGATCAATCTAACTTGATGGAAGATATATTTCATATTTTACATAAAAACTCGAATGCTTGTATCGCGCAATTCTTTTTACTTATTATAAATTTGTATGAGGATATAAATATGAGAAAAGTTCAAAATTTCTTCTTTTATCTAAAAAAAGCAAAGGAAATGTCATTTGCATATTTGATTACGACACTGCTTCGCAATCTTTTTACAGCTTTGCTTTCGCTTATAAATATCGCTGGACTAGGTATCGTTATCGAAACGCTTGTCTTAAAGAAATCGTACGGCGAAGTAATCACCATGATAGTTTTTTACGTTTTGGTAAATCTCGCTGTAAACCTGAGTGGTCAGTTATTCACTCTAATAGAAAACAGGGCTATGCGTAGAGCCAGTAATGTTCTTCAATTTCAATACATGAGAGATTGTCTCGAAATAGATTACCATTATGTTCAGGACGGAAATGTATTGAATCTAAAAAGAAATTCGATGCTTGCGTATCCGGCATTTTCACTCGGAACTTTCGGTGAATTTATAAATGCTTTTATTAAATTGCTCGGTACTATAACAATTTTTTCATTACTCAGTCCTGTGTTTATTGTAGTACTATCTGTGTTGTCGTTTCTGTTAATTAAGCTGACGATTTATACACAAAGAACTGAGTATAATTTCAAGATTGACTGCGCAGACAACGAACGGAAGCTGCAATACCTTTATGATATCATGACAAAATATAAGTTCGCAAAAGAAATAAGAATCAATAACGCTGAGAATTATATATCGGATAAGTATCGCTCTGTATTCAATGAGCATATGGAAAAATATCGTTACCTTCTCAGAAAAAATCTTGGCGCGAATTGGCTTGGCGTGATTCTTTCCTGTCTTCAAAGTGCGCTTATGTTTTTATATTTCGCTTATCAGGCAGCAAGCGGGGTTCTAAGCATCGCAGAATATACAGTTGCTATTTCAGCTATTGCCTTATTTACATCCGCGTTGCTTTCGAGCTTTAAGTGCATAGGTTCGATTGGCAATGTGCTTAAGTCGGTGGATATTTTACGTGATTATGAGGAGATATTGAAAAATAATTCATCGATCCGTGAAACAATTTCACTTCCGGATAAGGACATCGATCCACAAAAAGCAACACTGAGATTTGAGAATGTGTCATTTCGCTATCCAAATGCTGACTATGATACGATAAAAAATATAACATTCACAGTTAAGTCGGGCGAAAAGTTGGCTATCGTCGGGCTTAACGGAGCCGGAAAAACGACGCTGGTCAAGCTGCTTTTGCGATTGTACAAGCCTACAGAAGGGAAAATAACACTGGATGGCTTAGATATATGGGAGATTCCCTATAAAAGGTATACACAGATCATAAGCGTTGTTTTGCAGGATTTTGCATTGTTTGCCTACAGCATAAAAGAAAATATATTATTCGACAAGAGCTATGATCCGGATCGCCTTAACGACAGCATTAAAAAAAGCGGACTTGAGAGCAAAATTTCAAAACTTCCAAAGGGGATTGAGACATCTGTTTATCGTGAGCTTGATGATAACGGTATTGAATTTTCCGGCGGAGATGGGCAGAAGCTTGCAACAGCAAGAGCCCTGTACAAGAACGCTGCGATTTTCGTTCTTGATGAACCTACTGCAGCACTTGACCCACTGGCAGAGTACGAGCTCTTTTCACGGCTTGTCGAAATTACAAGAGGAAATACTACGCTTTTTATTACCCATCGGCTTTCATCAACAACATTCTGCGACAGGATCTTGGTGCTTGATGAAGGTTCGATTATTGAACAGGGCTCGCATGAGGAGCTGATCGCAAAGGTTGACGGAACTTATGCAAAACTGTTCAGATCACAAATGAAATATTATGAAGAGAAGAAGGATGCAGTATGAGAAATAATAAAAGTAAACCTGTCCTTACATTTGG
>JAAZDK010000069.1 GCA_012512855.1 Clostridiales bacterium | reverse complement strand
TATTATATTTCTTCCGGTTGTCCATAATCCATTGCAATCCGGCAAGAACATCCGATATATTACCGTCACCCCGATGATCCAGGACCTTGACCCCTATCAGGTTGCATTCCGGGGCCACACCCTTGTATCTGCCCTTTGATGAAAAGCCGTTGCCGCCTATAATTCCTGCAACATGAGAGCCATGCCCATTGTCATCATAGGGCTCGTTTCTATGGTTTACAAAATCGACAAAGCCTATCACCCTGTTGCCGCCCTCGATAAAATCCCTGTGCAGAGCTATTCCCGTATCTACAATCGCAACACCTACGCCCTTGCCGGTATAACCCCGTTCATGCGCCCAGTCGCTTTCAATGATTTTATTGACACGGTTCATCTGAGCCGTTATATGGGTATCATATTCTATATTAAGCGGCCCCTCCATGGCCTTAATGGCTTCCAAGCCTGCTTCATCCACCTCCAGGACATACGAATTAATCATCGGAAGCTTATACTTGATATAACCAAGAGCCTCAAAAACCTTCTGACGTTTCTCGTATTCCACGCAGTGAACGATAACCTGGATTTTATTATTTTTGAACATACTCAGACTCCACTATCGTTTGTATTATCCTATTCCGCAGGCTTTGCCATTATACTTTTTTATTTTTAAATGAGGGAGTGTTTAAAAAACAACAGTCAGCAGCATCTTAAACTGCTCCTCACCATATACGGCATGGGGAACCTGATTTGGCATAATCAGGGTTTCACCCTTGCTGACAATGAAAACCTCATCTCCTACGGTAAATCTGCCCTTTCCATCCAAACCCGTCACCATAGCATCTCCTTCGGAGCTGTGGGTGCTTATCTCCTCACCCTTGTCGAAAGCGAACAGAGTCAGGCTGACATGCTTGTTCTGAACCAGGGTTTTGCTGACAATCTGCCCCTTCTGATAAGATATCTCATCCTCCAGTCTGAGTATTTTGGAAAGCTCAATATTTTTCAGCTTGTACTTATTTTCCATAAAATCCTCCTCATCCTTCTTTCGTTGGATATATTTGCATCCACTTAATCATCATATCATAAATTCCAATCATCAACCAGCTAAATATAGTCTAAGCAGCTTGGATAAGGCTATGCTGATTATACAGCAAAAATGAATAGTTAATTGTTGCCATGGCAACTTTTGCGGTCGAAAAACTTTTTTATAATCTACAATAATTTCTATAAAACTAGGAAATCAGTCAAGCCCACCTTCATATGATACATTGTAATCATTATTAGGAGGAACATTAAATGAGTGATTTACAGGCAACCCATTGCGACTCAGGAAGAGATAATGACTGCACATGGTTAATAATTTTAATCATTCTCTTACTGTGTTGCTGCAACAATGGTTCAAGCGGCTTCTTTGGCGGAAGCGGTTGCGGAGGTAACGACAACTGCAGCTGGATAATCATCCTCATTCTTATTATTGCATGCTGCTGCGGCGGGAACGGTTTCTTCTAAAAAGCAGTTCGCTTAGGCAGGCATTAAAAAAGAGTTATCGTATAGGGAGCTAAAAAGCCCCTGTACAAAAAGAAAAAGCTGCGTGAATAACGCGGCTTTTCTTATTTTCATAAAATATTTATATGATTAAGCATAAGTACCACACATATAATACACATTTCATATGTATACATATATCTATAAAAAGAAAAAAGCTGGCCATGTATATGTAATGCTGCTGCAGTTATAAATAACCACAGCCAGCAGCTATTAGATTCTTTTATAGTCGGATGCTTTTCTTTTTTTCTGCCTTTTCAGCCTTTCAAAGCATTCCCTGTCGATTTCATAGACAGTGTTTTCTTCAATAATCAGATCACTGTCCTCCTTCACCCTTTCATTTAATC
>JAAZDK010000068.1 GCA_012512855.1 Clostridiales bacterium | reverse complement strand
CCGTCAAATATTGTGGAGCTGCTGTATATCCTTTCCCCCTTAGCCATTCTGACCGCATATTCGGCTGCTGCCTTTGCCAGCTTATCCACAGGCTTGTAAACCGTCATGGTCTGGGTCCCCTCCACTATTCTCTGGCATGCGGCCAAATCCGCATCCTGCCCGGTCACGACAACCCTTCCTGCCATACGGTTCTCACTCAGGGCCCGTACCGCTTCCGTCGCCAGATTATCATTTCCGCAAAACACCCCATCAATATCTCTGGTCAGCGAAAGAGCATCATTTACGGCGCTGTAAGCCTCCTCTGCCAGCCAGTTTATCGCATTCACACTATAAATGATATCCAGGCTGCTGCCTTCAATTACCGACCTGAAGCCGGCTTCTATCTGCTGAACATTATTATCGGTAGTAGGGCCGAAAATTGCTATGATATTGCCGCCCTCCGGTATATTGTCCACCAGAGCCTGAGCCATCAGGGCACCTACCTTCTCGTTGTCAAAGGAAATGTATAAATCCACATTGGAGTCCTTGAGCAAGCGGTCATAGGCAATAACTATAATCCCTGCATCCTTCGCTCTTTTTATCACATCGCTGCAAGCCGCCCAATCAACTGCTATTACAACTATCACATCCATTTTCTTCTCAATAAAATATTCCAGCTGGGAAAGCTGCTTCTTTACGTCCCCGTTGGCATTCTGGACATTAACTTCAGCTCCAAGCTCCTCAGCGGTAAAAACAAAGACATCCCTGTCCCTTTGCCATCTCTCTATAACAAAGGAATCAAATGACAGGCCGATTTTAATTTTATCCTCATTATCACCTGTTTGTGTTACCTGCTCCTTCCTGTCATTGCATGCTGCCAGTCCCATGATTAGGACGATGCAAATCAGCAGCAAAAAACCCCTTGCTTTCATAACATGCTCACCCTTCCTTGCTATACCAGCCTTTCCCGATATTCGGTAGGTGTGAGCCCTACCTGCTTCTTGAATATTCTGCTGAAATAATTCGGGTCGCTGTAACCGATGTCCGCACAGATATTTTTTATGCTTAGCTCCCTGTTGTGCAAAAGTTTCTTAGCCTTTTCAATCCTAATATTGGTGAGGTATTCAATGAAGTTCTCCCCTGTTTCTTCCTTAAAGAGTTTGCTGAAATAGTAGGGGCTAATATCAACAATCCTTGATACATCATCCAGGGAAAGATCCTTGTAATAATATTCTTCTATATAGGCCTTGGCCTTCTTAATCAGGCTGCTTGACTGCTCCTCTTTTTTACTGATGATATTGCAGCAGGCCTCAGTCATTTTATCAATAAACCATTTACGCAGATGCTCATAATTGTCTATTTGTATCAAAGTCGGCAGATAATCCTTACGATAAAGAAAATAGTAAGTCATTCCCCCGCTCAGGAATGCCTTCTGTTCAGCAAAAAGAATAAACTCCAGAACCTTCAGCTTGATATCCATCATACAATCCGGATAATGCTCTATCATCCAGTCAAAGAAAAGATTGGCCTGCGTCCTGGTTCCTTCCAAATCTCCCTT
>JAAZDK010000067.1 GCA_012512855.1 Clostridiales bacterium | reverse complement strand
GTTCCCGAGTGGCCAAAGGGGGCAGACAGTAAATCTGTTAGCGATGCTTTCGAAGGTTCGAATCCTTCCCCACCCATTGGCGAAAGCCAAGGCTTTTAGGCAAGAGAAAATAAATATCGCGGGGTGGAGCAGTCTGGTAGCTCGTCGGGCTCATAACCCGAAGGTCATAGGTTCAAATCCTATCCCCGCAACTTCCTTAAAAAATCAAATATTTCGTTACCACTGAAAGACATTAGACATTCAGGGTAAACGACAATGACCTTGCCCAGATAGCTCAGTTGGTAGAGCAGAGGACTGAAAATCCTCGTGTCGCTGGTTCGATTCCGGCTCTGGGCATTTTGCTTTGAAAAAGCAACTGGATTTTATTAATCCATGGGATATTAGCTCAGTAGGTAGAGCACATGACTTTTAATCATGGTGTCCCGGGTTCGAATCCCGGATGTCTCATTTTTGGACCTCTGTGAGGTCTTTTTTCAATAGAAGGCAAAAAGAGTGAGATTTCTGGAGTGAGATTTAAAAATCTCGCTCCATAGTTATATTTGCAAACATCAAGATACGTTAGCCCAAATTAAATGCCCTATAAATGGTTTTATATATGAAATGAAAAGGATTTAGCATATTTTATCAGATATGATGGCAGGAAAATGCATTTTAATATAATATGTGTGAAAACTGCCTATTGTTATTGAATTCTTTTTATTGTATATTTAATACTATAGTGCATACGGTAGGCTGTGGTATCTGCATATAACTGCTTCTTAAAATTATATCAAATATCATGGCTTTATTATTGAGTATGAAACCTTTACCTTGGCATGCAATCAGCACCAAGGTTATTTACTGAAAATACGTATTAAGGTTAATACTAAGGACAACTGTATGACAAATATTACAATTGAATATAAGGAGGACTAAAAATGAAAAATATTGATACTATGTCGGTAAATGCAATCCGCGTGCTTTCTGCTGACGGTGTTCAGAAGGCAAATTCAGGACATCCCGGTCTGCCTCTTGGAGCAGCTGCAATGGCTTATGAATTGTGGGCTAAGCATATGAAGCATAATCCTGCAGATCCGAAGTGGAGTAACAGAGACAGATTCATATTGTCCGGTGGACATGGATCCATGCTGTTATATTCATTATTGCATTTATTCGGATATGGTCTTACTTTAGAAGACCTGAAGCAATTCAGACAGGAGGATTCCTTAACACCCGGTCATCCCGAATACGGCCATACCGTTGGTGTTGAAGCAACAACAGGCCCTCTTGGAGCAGGTATGGCTACTGCAGTAGGTATGGCTATGGCTGAGGCTCATCTTTCAGCTATATTTAACAAGGAAGGCTATCCTGTAGTTGATCATTATACCTTCGTGCTTGGCGGCGACGGCTGTATGATGGAGGGTATTACCTCTGAAGCTATGTCACTTGCCGGAACCCTGGGTCTGGGCAAGCTGATAGTATTATATGACAGCAACAATATCTCCATTGAGGGAAGCACAGATATAGCATTTACAGAGGATGTTAAGAAGCGCTTTGAAGCATTTGGCTTCCAGACATTAGTTGTAGAGGACGGTAACAATCTTGAGGAGATCGCTGCCGCAATTGAGGCAGCCAAGGCTGATCTTAGCAGACCGTCCATGATTACCATTAAGACAAAGATTGGTTTCGGTAGCCCTAAGGAAGGCAAGGCAAGCGCTCATGGTGAGCCTCTGGGTGAGGATAATGTAAAGGCCATGAAGGAGAATCTGGGATGGCCAAGCCTTGAGCCCTTCTATGTACCTGATGAGGTTTATGACCATTATAAGGAGCTTGCAAAGGAAGGCGCAAAGGCACAGGAAGAATGGAATGCAATGTTTGAGGAATACTGCAAAAAGTATCCTGAGATGAAAGAGCTGTGGGATAAGTACCATGATGAGAATATTGCCAAGGATTTAATTGATAATGAAGAATTCTGGGCATATACTGACAAGCCTGAGGCAACTAGAAATCTTTCCGGTCAGATATTGAACAGATTAAAGAATTACCTTCCTAATTTAATTGGTGGCGCTGCAGACTTGGCTCCTTCCACAAAGACATATATGAGCGATATGGGAGATTTCTCAAAGGACAACTATGCCGGCCGCAATTTGCATTTTGGTGTAAGAGAGCTTGCAATGGCAGCTATGGGCAATGGTATCGCTCTTCACGGAGGACTTCGTGCATATGTATCAACCTTCTTCGTATTTAGCGATTATGTAAAGCCTATGGCAAGATTATCAGCTCTTATGGGCTTGCCTGTAACCTATGTTCTTACTCATGACAGCATAGGAGTAGGCGAGGACGGACCTACCCATGAGCCCATCGAGCAGCTGGCAATGCTTCGTGCTATGCCTAATTTCACAGTATTCAGGCCTGCGGATGCAACAGAGTGTATTGCAGCATGGTATTATGCAGTTACCAGCACAAAGACACCTACCGCTCTGGTTCTTTCCCGTCAGAACCTGCCACAGCTTAAGGGTTCATCCAAGGAAGCATTAAAGGGTGGATATATTGTTTCTGACTCCAAGAAGAATGTACCTGATGCTATTATCATGGCAAGTGGTTCTGAGGTTGAGCTTGCTCTTAACGCTCAGGCTGAGCTTGACAAGGAAGGAATCGATGTAAGAGTTGTAAGTATGCCTTCCATGGATTTATTTGAGGCTCAGTCTGATGAATACAAGGAAAGCATCCTGCCTAAGGCTGTAAGAGCAAGAGTTGCCGTTGAAGCCGCTGCTGATTTCGGATGGGGCAAGTATGTTGGCCTTGACGGAACGACAGTAACAATGAAGGGCTTTGGTGCTTCAGCTCCTGCCGCAGCACTCTTTAAGAAATTCGGCTTCACAACCGAGAATGTTGTTAAAGCTGTAAAGAGCGTATTAAAATAATACATCTTAATTAATACTAATGTGGCATCAGGTAAAATGAATATATGCTGTATGGCTATAAAAATATAAGCTAATATGTCGCTGCATAAAAATAAGAGTAATTTATAGGCATTATATAAAAGCTGTTAATAAATAGCTGATTATATTCAAACCGGCTTGTGTTCCTTAGGATAAGGCACAGGCCGGTTTTTTCTAATGTAATTTTAATTCTAATATATTGAAAAAATTGTCTTCAATCTTTACAATGTTGTTATTACCGCTTTTCTTTGTCCAAAATCAACCGATATCTTTTGTCCACAGATTACCGGAATTGCTGCCGGCTGAGAGCTTTTGTTGTTCTCAGCCGGCATTCTTTTTTCTTACATCCAAGATAC
>JAAZDK010000066.1 GCA_012512855.1 Clostridiales bacterium | reverse complement strand
TGCAGTTGAGGGGACTTGAACCCCTACCCAGTTAACCCGGACTAGAACCTGAATCTAGCGCGTATGCCAATTCCGCCACAACTGCATATTTAATTTGATAACTACGGAACGAATTAGATTATAGCATAGACTTTTTTTATTTGCAATATCAAAATTAAAATGTTTACATAAAAAATTCAGGATTATTTTGTTAGTCATGCAAAGTCCGGCAAATTTCAATTTACCGCGATAGAACTACATAGGCTGCAGTCCAATAGTAGCACTTCACCCCTACGCATTTTCTTACATCATTTTATCAGTTTTCATTTTTATTATATTTTTTGCAAAAAATGTTTACAATATTGATGAAAGCTCTTGACATCTTTTAATCCTGGTATTAAAATTACTATCGTATTCCTCGATAGCTCAACGGTAGAGCACGCGGCTGTTAACCGCGGGGTTGTAGGTTCGAGCCCTACTCGGGGAGTTTTTTATTGCTTAGAAATGCATATAAGGTTTTACTCAGGAGTTTCATATGAAACTCTTTTTTTCATGCCCAAAATCAGGTATAAAAGCACCTTATTTCGGAAAATATAGCCCTTGAGGTGAACTATATGGCGATCATTTGGAAAGAAAACGGCAAATTTGAAAGCATAGGTAAGGAACGAGGCGAATCCCTTTGGATACAGGAACAATATAGATTCGATGGGCAGGAGAACAAAGACAGAGAAAGCAGACCGCCTTTGCAGCAGGATATTACAACCGATGTTGCTATAATCGGGGGTGGGATGGCCGGAATACTTACAGCATACCTGCTGAAGCAATATGGAATACCTTCGGTGGTACTTGAATGCAATGAAGTTGGGCATGGTATAACAAAGAATACAACGGCCAAGATTACCTCGCAGCATAATCTTATATACAGCAAGCTTATCATGTATAAGGGTGAGGAGCTGGCAAGGGAATATGCCGAAGCTAATCAGAAGGCCCTGCATAAATATGAGGAGATTATCAACAGCCTTAATATAGATTGTGACTATCAGGTGTTGCCTAACTATATTTACACTCTGGACAATGATCAAAAAATCAAGCAGGAGGTTGATGCTGCCCGTAAGCTTGGCCTGCCTGCGGTTATGACCAGGGAGACTACCCTTCCCTTTAATGTAAAGGCGGCTATACGCTTTGACAGGCAGGCACAGTTTCATCCACTGAAATTCCTTGATGCAATCTCAAGGGAAGTGATCGTTTATGAGCATTCCAGGGTTAAGGAAATATTAAGCAATGGAAGGATTATCACCGATAACGGCAGTGTCAGAGCAAAAGCCATAGTCATTACAACTCATTATCCCTTTATAAATGTACCGGGCTACTATTTTTTGCGTATGCATCAGGAAAGACAGTATGTAATTGCCCTTGAGGGTGATGATATTATTAAGAAGGCAAGGCTGGACGGCATGTATTTGGATGCGGACAATGACGGCTATTCCTTCCGCAATTATAAAGAATATCTTCTCATAGGAGGCGCTTCTCACAGGACAGGCAAAAATAATCCGCCGGATGGCTACGCCATGCTGAAGGAAGCTGCAAGAGTCTGGTATCCTAACTCCCATATCAAATATTTTTGGTCCAACCAGGACTGTATGACCCCGGACGGAGTCCCTTATATTGGCCGCTACTCTGTAAACATTCCTAATATGTATGTGGCAACCGGCTTTAATAAATGGGGGATGACTACCTCTATGGTGGCTGCAATGATTATTAGTGATATGATTACTCGAAGAAAGAATAATTTTCACAAGGTGTTTAATCCCAGACGTCTAATGCTGTCAGGCACCGGTGTGTTTTTAAAGGATGCCGGTATTATAGCCAAAAGCCTTATATCAGAGCATTTGAGCATTGTCCGCAACAGGCTGCAGGATATTGAGCCCGGCAAAGCGGGAGTAATCATGAAGGACGGACAGAAAATGGGTGTCTATAGGGATTTTGATGACAGATATTATTTTATTTCAACAAAATGTCCTCATCTGGGCTGCAGCCTTGAATGGAACCAGAACGAGCTGACCTGGGACTGCCCTTGCCATGGTTCACGATTTGATTATAAAGGGAATCTTATAACTAACCCTGCAATGCGGGATGTGTTTGATGCCTGCCAGAGAAAGAGGAAATAGCAATCCGTTAAAGCAGGTAAAGCTTTGACTCCAAAAGAAGAAAGGATTAATATTATCATAATAAAAGTAAATAAATTCCAATAAAAATATGTTGCATTTATTCAAAGGGGGTGTTATAATTTCTATTGTTCGCACGGTAAGTGGGATAAATAGAATGCAGTCGTGGCGGAATTGGCATACGCGCTAGACTAAGGATCTAGTCCGGGTTAAACTGGGTACGGGTTCAAGTCCCGTCGACTGCAGTATATGAGAAAAGGCTTTGAAGACCATTTATATGGACTTTGAAGCTTTTTTTGTTATCATTGACTGTTACAAAAACATCAGATACACTTAATAAAGTAAAAAAATGCAAAACCTATGTATTCAGAGCGGATGTAATAACCTATGGAGGAAATGCTAAAATGAAAGATATAATTGCTGAAACAGAAAGATTAATTTTAAGAAGATATAGAAATAGTGATTTGGAGGATTTGTATGAATATTTATCTGACCCGGAGGTAGTCAGATTTGAACCTTATAAAGCTATGACCATGGATGAAGTGAAAGCTAACCTTGAATGGAGAATTTCCACAGATGAAATGATTGCCGTTGAATTAAAGAGCAATCAGAAAATGATAGGAAATGTTTATCTGGGTAAACGAGATTTTGAGGCAGTTGAAATCGGCTATGTGTTTAACAGAGATTACTGGGGTAAGGGATATGCAAGGGAAAGCTGCAATAAGTTAATTGAGTTGGCATTTGCAAATGGAATACATAGAATATATGCCGAATGTGATCCGGATAATTTAGCTTCATGGAGGTTGCTTGAGTCGTTGGGCTTTGAGAGAGAGGCACATTTAAGGGAAAATGTGTACTTTTGGAAAGATGATAACAATAATCCGATCTGGAAGGATACATATATTTATGCAAAATTAAACAAACAGCCTTCTCATTTTCCAGTCAACTGTAAATAACCAACTTGCCAAATGACATCAAAAGTGACTTTCTTTATTTTGATAAATTTGTCATCAAAACGTCACAACATTTTTCGTAAATATATTCAATTTCCTATTGACTTAATTATATTGCCGTAGGCAGAGTAAACTTATCAAGGATAAAGCATGTAATGAAAGAAGAAGCATATTCAACTGTTAAATTAGTCGAATAAAATATTTACCTGAAACATCGTACTGAACTTTTAAATCTTACATCTTATAGCAGCAACAGTCCTGGCGACTGCCTTTATGCTGCTGAGTATGCTTATCAGAATAAAGCTGAGGGTTATATCCGGCAGCATATTCATAGCTTCCTTCAAATTAACTCCTCTGTTTAGATATGGCGGCCAGCTTTGGGAAAACGATTATTAAAATTACAGGAAGTTAAAACAGCATACGGGATTTTAATTCAGCATAAAAACTTCAGAATCAAGCGATATATCTCTTATATCCCTTGCTATTTCTAATTGCAATTCCCTGCAACTATTTGCTATAATCAAAGGCGACGCAATGGCATAAAATATAGCAAACGCAAAGGAGGTACGGCCATATCGCCTGAATATTCCGGTATCATTCAAATAATTATTTGATTTTTAGGGCACGTCAATTGCTTAATTATTGGGATACATCCGGCTCCTCAGGAAAAAGATATGGCTCGCATACAGCATGAAAGGCAAATTCAGAAATGATCTGATACTGATGATAAAAGGCTTTGCCATCGGTTCATCCATGAGCGTTCCGGGAGTCAGCGGCGGTACGATGGCTATTCTTTTAGGGATATATGACAGGCTGATTAGCTCAATCAGCGGTTTTTTAAAGGACATAAAAAATAATTTTCTCTACCTTTTTAAATTCGGTATAGGAGCCTGCGCAGGCATTGGCTCACTGGCCTTTGTTATTGAATGGCTGCTGGAAAAATTCCCGCTGCCTGTTTCCTTTTTCTTTTTGGGAGCAGTGGTAGGCGGTATACCGGCCTTAAGCAAAAAGGTGGACAAAAGCAGATCAAGGATAGGAGCATCCTTATATTTTTTAAGCGGACTGATTATTGTTATAGCCATCGGCTTTATTCCGACCGGCAATTTTAAAATTACGACGGGCTCCGGTCTGGCCCATTACGGTATGCTTCTTCTTACCGGAATAGTTATTGCGCTGGCCTTGGTTCTGCCTGGTATCAGTACATCCCACATGCTTCTGGTTCTTGGCATGTATGATTCGATGATAGCTGCCATCACCGGCTTTGACATAGCCTTTATAGCTTTATTGGGCATATCAACTGTTATAGGTGTCTTTTTGATAACCAAGCCAATTGAGTGGACGATGAACAGATTCCCTCATCAGACATACTGTATAATACTCGGTTTTGTATTTGGCTCCTCCTACCAGATTTTCAAGGATAAAATAATACCGGCCATACCGGAAAACGCCGGTGCCGGCTGGTGGATTATTTCCTTTGTAATATCGGTGGTCACCTTCCTGCTTGGATATTTTTCGATTTTGACAACATCACGCTTTTCCAACGAATAAACGCTTTTCCACAGAATAAGTTTAATAAGCAAATAATGTTTTACTCTATGATTAGCTCTTAATCCCGCAGCATTATGCCTGCGGGATTTTTTGATCATAGAAAATCTTACAAAAGCCGGCTGTAAATATTCTGATAGGGGCTGCGATTGCCTGCCAAAGCCTGCATTTTACAGAAGATGAAGGGATTGCAATTCTGAAGATTTATATAAAGCATTCTTTATGCTGCTGTATGCACAAAAACCCAAAATATGAAATTTAACAGAATGATTTCAGTATAATACGTAATTAACCTTTGACGACAGGTTATGTATATCGCAGCTGTATTGTCTTTTAACTGCCAAGCCGGCAGTTATCATATAGATAATATAATATAAATGTTAACTAATATATGACATTGCATGTTGGGGTGGTTTTTGTATAATATTAATAAAATATTATTTTTGACCTGGCAATTAGTTCGGCAAAAAGCTGTGTTGCATATTATTCCGGCAGTAGCATGTCAAGCTTTTCACAAAATATATAGAATGCAGGCTTGTTGCAGAAAGAGCATAAACTACTATAGAAATGGAGGCTATTATGGAAAAGGATTTAACTTTACGACTTCCAAACGGTGAATTTTTTGAAAGCTGGGAAAGGGAACAGGTGTATGACAGAGAGTTGCATGTAGATTGCAATCATCCCGCTGCATCCGACGACAACGACGGTTCAATTGACAGGCCCTTCAAAACTATTAATGCTGCTGCGGCTATTGCAACAGCTGGTACCAGGGTACTGATTCATGGCGGTGTATACAGGGAATGTGTTCGTCCCGCCAGAGGTGGAGATGGCCCGGACAGGATGATCAGCTACGAGGCTTATAATAATGAAGAGGTCATTATAAAGGCTTCTGTTGAGGTTTCCAATTTCATTAAGAGTGAAGGCTGGAGCTTAAGGCGATTTGGAGTGACAGCCGAAGGGCAGAAGGAGCCCAACATATGGGCGGTTAAGCTTAATCCGGATGATTTCCGCGGATATAATCCGTTTTGCGCTGTAAATATTCTGCATGACAGATTATTTATTGAGTATGACAAGACCGATATGACTACTTATTTGCTTCGACGTGGCATGGTATTTTGTGACGGCAAGCCCTTGCGTCAGGTATCCCTTTATTATGAGATGGGGAATCAGCCCGGTACCTATTGGGTGGAGGCTAACGGCCAGATCGTACATTTCAGGCTTTGGAATGACGATGATCCCGCAGACCACTATATAGAGCTGACCTGCCGTGAACAGTGCTTCGCCCCTGAGGTGCCCTTCCTGTCATATATCAAGGTTAAGGGTCTTACCTGTGCCCATGCTGCTACAGGAGCGCCTGTTCCGCAGAGAGGCTCCATATCCTGCTACAGAGGACATCACTGGATCATTGAGGATTGTACCATCGACTGGTCCAACGGAGTGGGCATTGATATAGGAAATGAATGCTGGCACCATACCTTTGACTTTAACAATGTGCTGGGATATGACATTATCAGACGCTGTAAAATACTTAATGTAGGTGTGTGCGGCATTGCCGGAATGTTTGCAGGCAATCTGCTTATAGAGGACAATCTGATAGAGGGTACAGGCTGGCAGAAGATGGAGCTGTCCTGGGAGGCAGGCGGAATTAAGGTTCACAACTGCAAAAACAGCGTTATCAGGCGCAACATTTTCACCAAGACCTTAAGGGCTGACCATCTCTGGATGGATGTGGGCAATGAGAACAACCGCATTACCCAGAATCTTTTCCTTGACGGTATTGAGCAAAGAGAAGCCATATTTATTGAATGCAGCCGTGACGATGTGAACCTGATTGACAATAATATCTTCTGGAATGTGGAAGGCCGTTTCAATGAAAATGACGTTCCAAAAGAGCCCGGCTCTTCAGGCTGGTACAAGATGGAGGAAACAGGTATTGTTAACGGCTATGCTGTATATGGAGAAGGTACCGACCGGATTCATATGGTAAATAATTTTATAGGCAAATGTCGCAGCGCCGGATATTTTGCCAAGACGGTAGCCTTCCGTATAGCAGGCCGTGGAGGCACATCAAGAGAAGCAAGAATTTGGAACAATATATTCTATGACTGCAAGGAAGCAGCCATAAAGATGCCTACAAAGCATAATCAGGCTGAAGGTAACCTCTATCTGAATATGCCGGGTGGATATTTGAGAATTCTTTATCCGGCACCTACAGAATGCCTTGATCTAAGAACATGGCAGGAGTTTTACGGATTTGACATGACCGGGCAGGAAGGAACGCTGGATATTTCAGTTGATACTGATAATTTCACTATGACAATCCGTAAATCACAAGGAATGCCGATGTTCTTCAGACGTCCTATTGCAGGACAGAATCTTATTACCAGTACGGAAGAGATAAAGAAGGTTAAGGCTATATCTTCCGTTCCTACTGATTTTTACGGTAATCCGGTTGAGGATGAGATGCGCCTTCCCGGACCATTTACTGAGCTGAAGGAGGAGCTGGTTATCAACATCGATCCCCGTAAGCTGGTATAAGAAAATGCAATAAAGTGAGCTGCCGTAAGATATGGAAGCTGCAAACATAATAATTCATATGAATTGAATATTTAATCGGGCTTGTTTGAAACGGACTCCTTTTTAGCAGTCTTAGTTGTCAAACAAGCCCCTTTTTATTCCTGAGAATAATTTCATTTCAAATTTCTTATATAACAAAGCCATCGTAGAAAATGTTATGAATCATCGAGTGTATGTCAAAGCATCGGGATGTTCAAGTTATTTTCTGATTAGAAATATGTGTTAGAAAAAGGTTTGAAACGGAACTAAATTGTTATAAAATGACAATTTTACTAGCCAAAAAGTAGTTAAAATGAAAAGAAGTTTACAAAGAAAAAACTAAAAAATTTGATATTTTTTTAGTATAATAGACAAAAAGCTTGATAAGACTTCATATATATTTTATAATTTATATAGAAACTTCATTTTTTTAATCATCAACATGGAAGAGGAGGTACCCGTAATTAAGGAAATTGCTCCAAATTTCCTATTAGATAGTCGGCTCGTAAAGTCGATGTAATTATTGGTGGTTTTAATGAATGACGGGGTGGAGGAATGAAATTGATTAATAATTTGAAAAAATTAAGAAATAACAAGAAGGTTCAGCCTGCAAAGCCGGTAGGCAAGACTGAAAAAGCAGGCAATAATGAGGGGGACACTAGAAAGGTGTCTATTCTTGGCAAATTCCTGAAGGCCAGAAACTCAATCAGCTTCAGGTTGATTTCAGCCTTTATGGTCCCGGTAGCCTTTATAATTATCCTGGGTGTGGTATCGTATAATGTTGCATCAAATGGTATTGTAGAGAGATATGAGGATTCCTCTTTGCAGACTATTACAATGACAGGAGAATATCTTAAATTTGGACTAGTGACCATAGAATCCACCAGCTTGCAATACAGCAATGACAACAGCATTAGCAATTATTTCAACAACGATTATGCAGATAACAGGGCAGAATTCCAAAATGCCTTTACCTCAATTGAAAGAACGATATCAATAAAAAAAGCTGCTGATGATTTCTTTGGTAATATTTATTTGATATCTGATAAGGTAAAATCTATTACTACAAATAAATTGGAAATTCAAAGTGGGGTACTCAACAGCCTTTCCACTGCAGAGGATGGCATTGACCTTAGTTATATCCGTATGAGAGGTTTATGGTTAGGAGAAAACAGGATTCTTGATGAGTACCTGGAAACAACGCCCAATGATTATGCGATTCGCTTTATAATTCATATGAGCAAAGCGCCTGGCCTGATTGTTGTAGATGTTAATAAGCAAAAAGTAAATGATATACTGGCTACAGTTGATTATGACGAATCAGGAATTCTGGCTTTTGTTACACCGGACGGCAAGGAAATAATATCCGGAAAAGACAGCAGTGACAATAGCGATGAAAAGATCTTTTACGGTGCGGAATTTTATCAAAGCGCATTGGAAGCTGAAGCTAAAAGCGGGGCAGAGTATGTAAATTATAAGGGAAAATCTCATCTCTTTACATATGCAAAGCTGGGCAATACAGGAGCCATGGTTTGTTCTCTTATGCCCAATTCATATATAACAAGACAAGCCAGAAACATTGGCTTGGGAACTACCGTAATATCAATTATAGCGATTGCTGCGGCAACATTTACCGCCATTGTCATATCTCGTGGTATAGGTAAGGTATTTAATGATATAATTACCAAGCTGAAGGCTGCGGCAAAGGGAGATCTTACAGTAACCTTTGAAACCAAGCGTAAGGATGAATTCAGTATTTTGGTAAATGAGATTCAGAATACCTTCAGTAATATGAAGGAGCTCATACGGCATGTAACGGCCATGAGTGCTGATGTATCGGAATCGGCTGAGCATGTTGCTAAAACAAGCGAGCTGTTTCTGAAGTCCACAAAGGAGATTTCCTCCTCGATGAATGAAATAGAGCAGGGCGTAAACCAGCAGGCTAATGATGCTCAGGAATGCCTTAGTCAGATGGAAAATCTGTCCCAGAAGATAGTTCTTGTCAGAGACAATACCAGAGATATCAGCCTGGTGGCTGACCAGGCCAAGAACAGCATCGACGAAGGTACTAAGGTTACTGAGAACCTGAACAAGCAAACCGAATCAACTATCGAGATCACAACCGATATTATCAAGGAAATAGAACTACTGGAGGAGAAATCCATATCCATCAGCAAGATTGTAAATGTAATAAATGAGATAGCCAATCAGACAAACCTGCTTTCATTGAATGCTTCCATCGAGGCAGCAAGGGCAGGCGAATACGGCAGAGGCTTTGCGGTTGTTGCAGGTGAAATCAGAAAGCTTGCCGAGCAGTCGCAGGCTGCAGTAAACGATATCATGCTAACCATTAGGAGCATTCAGGAGGTAACCAAGACTACAGTTGAAACAGCCAAGAAGGTAGAAAAGGAATTAATGCTTCAGGGTGATGCTGTGAGGGCTACAACCAGCTCATTTACCGATATTAATGGCAGTGTTGAAAGACTCATGAAGTATCTGGATGATATTACACTTAATGTGCATGATATCGAAGAAGCAAGGGTAAGTACATTAGGAGCAATAGAGAATATCTCGGCAGTTCTTGAAGAGGTGGCTGCCTCTACAAATACGGTTAGCCAGACATCCGATGATCTGATATCCTCTGTTGAGACCCTGAATTCAGCTGCAGAAACCCTGAATCAAAATGCAGAGCTTCTTGTTGATCGGGTTAACAAATTCAAGATATAGCCATATCGTAAAACAAATTAATCCATAAATGAATAAAATCCCGTGTGATGGCTGATATGCTGTCACATGGGATTTTTTTGGCGCATTGCCCAGTGGGCGCACGTTCCATAGCTTTCCTGGCAAAAGCATATTTAGAAAAGCTCTGCAGCTTGGAGGCTTTTAAATATAGGAATTTGTGCTGAGCCAACTGAGCTAATCAACTCTAATTTTAATAGCAGTAATAGATTACGCTTTACTTGCAAATAATAGAATTAATTACAATAATTACTGGCAATTTAATTCTATAAAGTGATAAAGTAATTTAAAAATAACATACCTCTAGTCCAGTAAAATCAAGGATTTTATAAAAAATTAGTTTGATAATCAAAATTGTTTGCTATTATGGGAATAATGATTTATAATGATGATAATCATAAAAATAGCAATTTGCTTTTTATGCCATTTTTTATCTGATTGGAGTGATTGCATGATTTCACTTGACGAGGACAGGTGTCAGGGCTGTGGCCTTTGTGTTGAGACTTGTCCAAAAAAGATACTGACTATAGACGGATCAAAGGTAAACAAAAGAGGTCATACACCGGTAGCAGTTATCGATATAAAGAAATGCATCAGTTGTGCTTTATGTGCGCTAATGTGCCCCGATGTAGCGATAGAGGTTGATTAAGCTTTTGTTGAATTTTGCTTGGAGGTTGTTTATGGAAAAGAAATTGTTAAGGGGTAATGAAGCTATAGCAGAGGCGGCCATAAGGGCCGGCTGCAGATTTTATGCCGGGTATCCGATTACTCCACAGACTGAGCTGTCAGAATATCTGGCAAGGCATATGCAAAAAGCGGGAGGAGTATTTATACAGGCAGAGAGTGAGATATCTGCCATAAATATGGTATATGGAGCGGCAGGAACCGGGGTCAGGGCGATGACCTCATCATCAAGTCCGGGTATAAGCTTAAAGCAGGAGGCTATTTCTTATATGGCTGCCAGTGAGCTGCCTGCCCTTATAGTAAATGTCATGAGGGTTGGCCCCGGCCTTGGGGGAATCCTGCCTTCCCAGTCCGATTATTTCCAGGCTACAAAGGGTGGAGGTCACGGAGATTACAGGATGGTGGTACTTACACCCGATAGTGTGCAGGAGATGTTTGACTTTACAATAGAGGCATTTGATATTGCAGATAAATATCGTATGCCGGTCATGCTGCTGGCTGACGGCATACTTGGCCAGATGACCGAAATTGTTGCACTAAGGGATATCAAGCCAAATAGCTTTGAGAAATCATGGGCTACGACCGGAACAGGAATGAAAAGAAGGCACAATATTATCAATTCCTTATACATTCAGCCGGAAGAGTCACAGGAGCTTAATCTCCGTTTGCAGATGAGATACAACATTATTAAGGAGAAGGAGCAGAGGTATGAAATTATTAATCCCGAAGCGGATATAATGCTTGTTGCTTTTGGTATCGTTGCAAGGGTGGCTAAGCAGGCGGTAGCTGAGCTTAGTAAGGAGGGAGTCAGTGCAGGCCTTATAAGGCCAAAGGCTGTATGGCCTTTTCCTGAAACATGCTTTACACGGGCGGCAAAGGCCTACATTGTTGCCGAATTAAATGCCGGTCAGATGATTGAGGATGTAAGACTGGCTGTTAACGGCCGGGCCCCGGTGCATGCCATAAACAGGCTTGGAGGTAACCTCCTGACGGTTGAGGATATCAAGCAAAGGGTGATTGAAATAGTGGGAGGTGTTCCGAGTGCCTGTGCAATTTAAAAGGCCTGAGGCTTTATTGGATGTATACATGCATTACTGTCCGGGCTGCAGCCATGGAATTATTCACCGGCTGGTAGCTCAGGCTATCGATGAGCTGGGTATAGAAGGCGATACCATAGGGGTGGCATCGGTAGGGTGTTCTGTATTTGCCTATAATTACTTTGCCTGCGATATGCAGCAGGCGCCACATGGGCGGGCTCCTTCTGTGGCAACAGGCATAAAAAGATGTTTGCCGGACAAAATAGTCTTCACCTATCAGGGGGATGGCGACCTGGCCGCAATCGGTACAGCAGAGATTGTCCATGCAGCCGCCCGGGGTGAGAATATTACAGTTATATTTGTCAACAACGCAATCTATGGTATGACAGGAGGCCAAATGGCTCCCACCTCACTGACAGGGCAGGTAACACAAACAACTCCTTACGGACGCAAGCCGGAGGATGGCAGGCCCATAAAGGTAGCGGAAATGCTGGCTACGCTGGATGGGCCAAGATATATAGAAAGAGTATCGGTTCATGACCATAAGCATGTTGCAGCGGCAGGCAGGGCTATCAGGAAAGCATTTGAAATCCAGCTTAGGGGAGAGGGCTTTTCATTGGTGGAGGTATTGAGCTCCTGTCCCACCAATCTGAGAATGACTCCAAAGGATGCACTTAAGTGGGTGGAGCAAAGCATGCTTAGCTATTATCCCCTTGGAGTAATAAAGGATGGAGGTGCCTGCTATGCCGGCTAATCATATAATAATTTCGGGCTTTGGCGGCCAAGGTATAGTGGCAGCAGGAAAAACCTTAATATATGCTGCAATGCTGGATGGGATGAAGGTGTCCTTATTGCCCTCCTATGGCCCGGAGATGAGAGGCGGTTTTGCCAACTGCCATGTGATTATATCTGAGGAGCCTATTGCATCCCCGATAATATCAAAGCCGGATCTGGTGATTGCAATGAGCCTTCCTGCACTTGAGAAGTTTGAGCACAGGATTAAGAGCGGAGGAAGTCTTATAATAGACAGCTATCTGATTAAGAGGAGTAATTTCCGGGATGATATTGATGTCGTTATGGTTCCTGCTACAAGGATGGCAATAGATGCGGGCAATGTAAAGTTTGCCAATGTAATTATGCTGGGGGTAATGATGGAGCTGCTGGGCTGCCCCGGTCTGAAGAGTATGGGCAAGGCGATAATGAATATGCTTCCTGACGATAAAAAGCTGCTTTATGATAAAGAGATGGAGGCCTTAAGGCTTGGACAGGAATATGCAGCCGCTCACCAGGTTTGCATAAAATAAACCCAGGCAGCAGTCCGTAGCAAGCATGGCTTATTTTACCGCCGGCAACGTTATTGGTATAAGCCGTTTATTAAAGGCTGGTAAATTGGGTAAATAATTCAAATTTAATGATGCCGTATTGCGGCATCATATCTTTTGGCTGTAGAAAGGCAATGATTATTATGGTAAATAATATTGGAATAGTTGAAAATTGTGTTGGAATAATCGGAACCGGGAGCTATCTGCCGGAAAGAGTGCTGACTAATTTTGATCTTGAAAAAATGGTTGATACCAGCGACAGCTGGATTAAAGAAAGGACAGGCATATCGGAGAGGAGAATAGCGTCAGAAGCGCAAACCAGCTCTGATCTGGCGGCAAAGGCTGCAGAGCTGGCCCTTATGGACGCAGGCCTTAAGCCTGAGGAAATTGATCTCATCATCGTTGCTACGGTTACACCGGATTATTATTTTCCCTCCACAGCCTGTCTGGTTCAAAACAGGCTGCAGGCAAGCAATGCTGCGGCATTTGACATATCTGCCGCCTGCTCAGGCTTTATCTACGCCCTTACGATTGCATGGCAGCATATAAAGACCGGATATTATAAAAATGCTCTTGTGATAGGAGCCGACGCCCTCTCGAAGATAGCCGACTGGGAGGACAGAAGCACCTGTGTGCTCTTTGGAGACGGAGCGGGAGCATTTGTTCTGGGCAGGGTGGAGGAAGGCGGTATTATGTCAACCAAAATGGGCTCGGACGGTACAGGAGCCAGGCATCTTACCTGTCCGGCAACCTATTTTGGAGCTGAGGAGCTGGAAAAAAGAAACGGGGTAAAAAAGGCCACTATCTGGATGAACGGCCAGGAGGTATTCAAATTTGCAGTAAATATTATGCCCCATGCATTTGAGAAGGCTTTGGAGGAAGCAGGAATCGCTGCCGAACAGGTTGACTGGTTTATTCCTCATCAGGCCAATTTAAGAATAATAGAAGCATCAGCTAAAAAATTTAAGCTGCCTATGGATAAATTCATAGTGACCCTGCAGAAATTCGGCAACACCTCGGCATCCTCCATACCGATTGCTGTGGATGAATGCATTCGCAGTGGAAAGGTAAAAAGGGGAGATATTCTGGCGATGGCTGCATTCGGCGCAGGACTGACCTGGGGCTCGGCTGTTGTAAGACTGTAGGCTGCTATCAGACTGTAATTACGCCGGTAATGTCCGTAAGTGACGCTTGCGAACTTGCGCATGGCAGCAGTTTACGATATATGACTTAAGTATATTCCTGCGCACCCGGCATGGGAACAATCTGCAGGCTTAACTGCTACAGTATATGAGAGCCTACATTATCCGTATACGATACTACATTGTTTTTGCTGTCGGATAATGGTATAATTAAGGAAAAGTGATAAGGAGGGTATGTTCCATGCAAAATATAAAGGTGTATGCTGACAGAAAAAAGGGCACCATAAACAAGAACATTTATGGCCATTTTTCAGAGCATCTTGGAAGATGTATCTATGGAGGCATCTGGGTAGGAAAGGATTCGGACATTCCCAATACCAACGGAATACGCAACGATGTGATCGAAGCATTAAGGGAAATGAAGATTCCTGTACTGAGATGGCCCGGCGGATGCTTTGCGGATGAATACCACTGGATGGACGGAATAGGACCTTATGAGAGCAGACCTACAATGATTAACACTCATTGGGGCGGCGTTACAGAGAACAACCATTTTGGAACACATGAATTCTTTGAATTGTGCGAATTGATTGGCGCTGAGCCTTATATCAACGGCAATCTCGGAAGCGGTACCGTATATGAGATGCAGCAGTGGGTTGAATATATGACCTTTGATGGTGTTTCACCTATGGCTGATTTAAGAAAGAAAAACGGCCGTGAGCAACCATGGAAGCTTAAATATTTCGGCATAGGCAATGAAAACTGGGGCTGCGGTGGCAATATGACCCCTGAATACTATGCTGATGAATATAAGAGATATGCCACCTATGTAAGAAATTATGGCGGCAACAGGATCTATAAGATTGCCTGCGGTCCTGCAGGTGATGATACCAACTGGACCGAAGTATTGATGAAGAAGGCCTCTAAGTTCTTTGACGGACTGAGCCTGCACCATTATACAATCACCCATGACTGGACAAACAAGGGTTCAGCAACCAACTTTGATGAAGCAGAGTGGTTCATGACCTTAAAGAGAACACTTGAGATGGATGCTATTATCACAGCCCATGAAAGGGTTATGGATAAATATGATCCTGAGAAGAAGATAGCACTTATCGTAGACGAATGGGGCAACTGGTTTGATGTTGAGCCTGGCACCAATCCGGGATTTTTATTCCAGCAGAACACCTTAAGGGATGCGCTTGTTGCAGGAATTAATCTTAACATATTTAATAATCACTGCAGCAGGGTACAGATGGCAAATATCGCCCAGATGGTCAATGTTCTTCAGGCTGTTATACTGACTGAAGGCTCCAGGATGATTAAGACACCTACCTATCATGTATTCAAGATGTATGCTGTTCATCAGGATGCACAGCTTCTTGAGACTGATGTTGAGAATTACCTGTACAGCAACGGAAGCGAATCCATTCCGAAGCTTAGCGTATCCTCCTCGATGGATGCAGAGGGTAAGATCCATGTTACCATATGTAATCTTGATCCTGATAATGCCGCTGATATCAACCTGCAGCTGGAGGGAGCAAAGGCTGGCAAGGTATCAGGAAAGATTATAACTGCAGACAAGATTAATGCCATGAACACCTTTGAGGCTCCTGAGGCTGTGACCGAGAAGATATTTGAGGACGCTGCAGTAGAGGATGGCGCAGTAAAAGCCGTAATACCTGCAAAATCAGTGGTATTACTTGAAATTGCTTAAAAGTTAACAGATTTGCATACCCTTTTGTCCCCTGGATTATTCCAGGGGATTTATTATGGACTTGATTACCAATTAAAATGCCATTCAATCACAAGATACTCCGTGAAGTATGATATTCTGCCTTCACAAAGTAAGGATTTAAAAACTGAATAACAGCCATGCATCGAACGATGCACACTCATACTTATAGGCGGATTGATTATTGATTAAACCTAATATGATATATATTCCCATATTAAACTAAATGGTATATAATATGCCTTATAATATTTAAATTATTTGAACAGAAGCACTTAAGGGCAAACAAAACAGGGGGGTGCCGGTCTGTGAGCAGATACGCAAAATTTTGGGGAGTTTTATTGTTGGCAGTGAGCCTGGTCAGCATGGCAGGCTGCGAAAGGTTTATAGTTCAGATGACCAGTGAGGATATCAGCAATTCTGCATTGGATGATATATTGCCGCAGCAGCCGGCTCAGACTGCTTCGGATATCCTTAAGGCTGAGGAAATGGAGATAAATATCAGTGATAATGAAATCGCCTTTTCCAGGACAAAGCATTTTTATGCCGAAAATATCGAGGTTGAAATATTAAGCAAAAAACCCGGCAGGATTTATTATACACTGGATGGGACCGAACCAACCGACACAAAGATGCTTTATGAAAAGCCCATAAGCCTGCAGGCGAAGGATACGGTCTCTGCAACAAGCATTAAGGCCAAGGCATATTTTGATGACGGCAGCGAATCGGATGTAATTACCCATACATATTTTGTGGGAAGGGACATAGAAAACAGGTTTGATACTCTCATAATTTCCGTAACCACGGATCCATATAATCTTTATGATTATGAATATGGAATATTTGTTGAAGGAAAGCTCAGGGACGAGTTTTTAAAAGAAAACCCCGGCATAAAGCCGGATCCTGATGATCCCGCCAATTATAATATGAGGGGCAGGGAAGCCGAAAGGGAGATCTTTCTGGAGATCTTCGAGCCAAACGGCATACGGGTTATACAGCAAAAGGCAGGAATAAGGACCTATGGCGGCTGGTCCAGAGCCAGAGAGCAGAAGTCCTTCAGGATATTTGCCAGGAAGGACTATGATCAGATTAACAATAAGCTAAGATATGAATTCTTTCCCAACAAGATCTCTGCTGACGGGAAGGGTGAAAAAATAGATACCTTTAAACAGCTGGTTGTGCGCAACTGCGGTAATGATAACGGCTTTGGCTTTATCAGGGATGAGCTTTTCCAGACACTGGCAGGATTAGCCGGATATAAGGATTATGAGGCGGTACGCCCTGTGGCTGTATTCATCAACGGAGAATACCGGGGCTTTTACTGGCTTCATGAGGTATACTGTGATGAGTATTTCGAGGATCATTATGGCAAGCACGATGGAGCTTTTGAGGTAATTCAATGGGGAGAGTTTTATGAAGAGCCGGACGTCCTTGGCGGTGATGAAAAGGCGCTGGCTGAGTTTGAAGACCTGTACTTTACCTATTCCGCTTTGGACCTCACTGATGAAGAAAACTTCAGAGGCCTTTGTGAGCTATTGGATGTAACCAATTACCTGGAATATTTTGCTCTTAATATATACATCGGCAATGAAGACTGGCCCCATAATAATTACAGGCTCTACCGCTATTATCCAGCGGCAGGGGAGCGCTTAAGAGAGGCTCCCGTTGACGGCAAATGGAGATATCTGCTGCATGATATGGATTTCAGCTATGGAATATACGGAAAACCACCGACAACCGATTTTCTGGGAAGACTGATGAATGTAAACGGAGCGAGTCCGCTTTTTGCGCAGCTGATGAAAAGGGAGGACTGCAGGCAGATTTTTGTAAGAAAAACACTCGATTTGGCCAATGGGGCGCTGTCGCCGGCCATATTGGACAGCGTACTGGATAAGATGCACAGCAGCCGCCTTAACGAAATAAGGTATACCTTTGGAACAAATTTGGTAGAACCCTGGGTGAATGAGGGGGAGCTTAATAAACGAATTAACGAGATTAAGAGATATGGCTCCTCCAGAAAGTCATATATATTGGACAGCTATCAAAAGGTGTTTGGCTATGGCTCAATCTATGAGCTTGAAGTTACACCGGCTGATGGCTGCAAGGTTAAGATTAACTCTTATGTTACCGATTCTTATTTTACCGGAAGCTATTATTCGGACTTAAGCACAGCAATTAGCGCCGTGTTGCCGGCAGGCAAGAGCCTGGATTACTGGCTGGTAAATGGGGAGAAGTTTGAAGCGGATGAATTGCTGATTGATTCCTCTATGATAAAGAAGAATGCGGTGACCGTTTCCTTTGTAACAAAATAAAGAAGCTTATTTTAACAGGCTGTCTTATCGCAAGGGGCATTCTCCTGCAGGTCAGACAGCCTGATTGATTTAAGGCCTGCATTCGTTCCGGACAGTAATATGATAAATTGCAGTTAATCACCAATAGTTTCTTACCACCAATAATAATACCTGTATCTGGAATCGCATCTTCGATTCTCTTGGTTGACTGTTGTATTCATTTTCTGATAAGCGTCCTGTTCTGCAGGATTTGCCGATTGCGGATTTTCATTTATATTACCGGATTCAGTACAGCTGCCGCCGCTGGACCTGCTGTCGTTTTGCCTGCTAAAAACTTTCCCTACCAACAATCCCAGGATGAAGGCTATAACCAGCAATGCAATAATTACAACGAAAAAATTTGATTCATTGATCAGTCCGGACACAATCCGACACTCCTTTACATTTATTCATTATCTATATATGCAGCGATAACGGGATTAGTTACAAAAAGGAACTTATTCCGGCATTTTTTGACGGACAGTAGCCTTCCTTTGACCGGCGGTCTGCATCTTTAGCAGAAGCTGCAGCCGCAGAAAGACAAGCATATACAAACAGGCATTGGCATATTATGTGCTAAAGAGCTATCAATCCTTTAAGGGAGGAACTGTGTTGCTGGAGGAATATCAGGTCATTGTCAGGGAGCGGGCCTTGCATCAGGACATGTATTATAAGAATCATGCTATTATGCGCTATACGATAAAATATCCGCAGTTTATATCAGATACATATCAGCTAATTGCGATAAAGCTTAATTCACTTTACAGAACGAAGGCCATATTGTATGAGAGGGCCAATATCATGAATCTTTATCAGATGGCTATGGTTGAGTATGAGTATTCAAAGGCAAACAATTATCCCTTTAATCAGTTTGAGGCATATGTGGATTACACCATTACATATAATCAGAACTGCCTTATAAGTCTTTATTTTGACCAGTATGAATATGCGGGAGGCGCACATGGACTCACTGTGCGCTATTCTGATACCTGGAACCTTAAAAAAAGTAAAAGGGTTGAGCTGGCGGAGCTGTTTCCCCATCGGGCCCATTACAGGGATTATGTCATCAGAATGGTTGACAAGCAGATTGAAAAGGAAATGCTGCAGGGAAATGCCATGTATTTTGACAATTATGAGGAGCTGGTCAGGGAGAATTTCAGGCCTAGTAATTTTTATATGTCAAGGGAAGGGGTTAATATTTATTTTCAGCAGTATGATATAGCTCCTTATGCCGCAGGTATACCTGTATTTATTATCCCTTATGGTCCCGGCGGGGCTATCCTGCCAAGGTGCTGAACAGCTTTCAGGCAAAGCAACAAGGGCGTTAGAAGCAATTAACGCCCTTGTTGCTTTACTCTTTACTTCGCTGTTATGCTGCTTTAATTTTATGCTCCTCCGGGACCGCTGCGTCTCGGACTGTCGTCAGGTATTTCTGCGTGTGAGTTCTTAACAGACTGATTTGTATCCTTGCTGCTGTTCTTTGTGCTTCCGGAATTGTTCTTGCTTCCGGAGCTGTTCTTAGGGCTGTTATTTTTGTTTTTAGCCATACCTAACTCCTTTCATGAAATCGGTAAATATTCAGGTAATTGCGAGCATCACAATTATCTGATCTATATTATCTCATGATAGGAATTATTTATACAAAAGCCGATTATTTTATTCTATAAGATTTTGTCATATAAAAATTCGGAGAAATTTTTAATGTATATTCCTCCGAATTTTTTGCATATTTTTTAATTTGCAATTTATCCGTGTTATGAATTAGGGATTGGAAATGGTGATGTTACCCATCCTGTAGTGTTTTAAAGCCTTGTCAATGATAACATAATCGTGTTTGGGTAGGATCTCCTGGTCAAACTTGTCCGAAAATGCGTTATTCTGAGCTTCTGTAAGTGCTTCCTCTACAGCCAAATCATAGCTTTCACTGGAATTGTTATTAATCATTCTTACTATATAATAAGCATTTTCGTCTTCAATGATATCGCTGACTTCTCCGTTTTCCATAGCCATGATCTTTTCCCTGATTTCCTCTGTAAAACGGTATTCCTCGGACTTGGTAAAGTAATCCTTTTCCTTATAAACCAATTCTGTTTCATCATCAGGAATTAGTGTTGACCAGTCCTCGGTAGTCTTGGCTTTTTCATAAATATCCTTAATTTTATCATAAGCAGCCTTCTTATCCTCCTCGGTCAGATCAACGACATTGCCCTCATCATCAGTTTTCTTTGTGATAGAAATTGATATGGTTTCAAAATCGTATTGACGATATTCCTCATAATCAATGTCCTTCTTTATTTCCTCAATATCTATATCCAATTCTGCGATTCTGTCATCACGATAGCGCTCTGCCAATGTAATCTTACCCAATATTTCGGTCAGGTATGCCTTGGTAAAGTTATTCTTTCTGATATCGGCAGGAGGGATCGTGCCGTTTAAAAAGATAGATACATTCTCTTCAATTGTTTTCTTCTCTTCATCATTCAAGGAATATCCTTCAGATACGGCCTGATTGTATAATACCTCATAAAATAAAGATGATTTGACTGCTTCATTCTTGGCGGCATCACGAATTGTTTCACCCGTATCTTCATTAATTGTCATATCCCAGTAAGCACCATTTCCGCCAAACATAGAATCATAACTGCTATATCTGCTTTCCACAGTATAAAAATAATATGCCAAATCACTTATGTTGTAGCCTTTACCATCAATTCTCATAAGCGTTGGCTTGTATAGCTGATCGAATAAGAGAGCGACCACCAATACCACAACAAGAGCGGCTGCTGTTATCAACCAGGGCAAGGATATTTTAGTAATAGGCTTTTGCTCAATAAGCCTGTCCTTTTTTTCTTTTTTTACTTTCAGCTTTTTGGACTTGTTCACTGTTTGCTACCTCCATAGTATACTCATGAATTAATTTTATACGTTTTGGGACATAAGTCAAGAGAGTTAGTCTGATATCGAATGAAAATTAGTCTGATATCGAATGAAAATTTCAGGATATAATTATATACATGACATGATATAAAATGAAATCGCATTGTTGCTGCTTTATTCATCAGTTATTATTGAGATAGCGACTTAGTTATTTATTACAAAATATGTTTATATTCGTTTGGATTAATTGAAATTTTTTGCCGCTATGTTATAATTGACATAAAAAAATATTAGGAGAGCATGTCCAATGGTACCCTATTATAGTGACGCAATGCGTATTATAGATGAAGTGAGTAAGGTTGTTATAGGTAAGAGGGCTATTATAGTAAAGGTGTTGACTGCCATACTAGCAAAAGGCCACATTTTACTGGAGGATAATCCCGGTGTAGGTAAGACAACTCTGGCTATGGCATTTGCCAAAGCCATGGATCTGCTGCACCACAGGCTTCAGTTTACGCCGGATGTAATGCCGACGGATGTATGCGGCTATCATATTCTCAACAAGGATGGGGATGGGTACCTGTATAAGCCGGGTGCTGTTATGTGTAATCTTTTCCTGGCGGACGAGATTAACCGTACCTCTCCCAAGACCCAATCGGCTCTTTTGGAGGTTATGGAGGAAGGCAAGGTTACTGTGGATGCAGTGACCAGGGAGGTTCCCAAGCCCTTTGTGGTAATAGCGACACAAAATCCTATAGGCTCAATCGGAACCCAGATGCTGCCTGAATCCCAGATAGATCGCTTTATGATTAAGCTGTCGATGGGATATCCTGACATGAAAAGTGAAATAGGCATTATGAAGGAACGGCAGAACTCCAATCCTCTTGATTATGTGGTTCAGGTTGTTAATCATGAGGACATACTGACCATGCAAAATATGGTGGAGGAAGTGTTTATACATGATTCCATTTATGAATATATAGCCTTACTGGTCAGGCAGACAAGGGAAAATCCTCTTGTGGAGCTGGGGGTTAGCCCCAGAGGCTCAATCGCCCTTATGAATATGGTGAAGGCGACGGCATTTTTAAACCACAGGGATTATGTAATACCCGCCGATGTCCAGCAAAATTTCAAGGATGTTGCTGCACATCGCATTATACTAAAGCCCAAGGCAAGAATTAATAATGTCACGGTGGACAATATTTTGGATGACATACTAAGAAATGTAAAACCGCCGCGGATTGTTTCCAAAGAAAGCAGAGCGCTGTTTAACTGACAAAAGCTGACCGGCCCATGTGCCGGCACACTTTTGGCAATACAAGCGCCTTTTTCTTTAACAGCATGCTGAAAAATACTTTAAGAAAGGCTCAGGAATAAATTATGCTGCGCAATAAACTAAGATATTTGCTGCTTCTTGCTATAGTGGGCTTATTGGCAATATTATACGATGCCTATTATTTGTGGATTATTTTTGTGACTCTGCTGGCATTGCCTTTTTTTATGTTCGCCATGCTCTGCTATATTTACGGGCATATAAGGGTGGAAATGCTTTCGACTGTCCATGTTGCCGGCAAGGATGAGCCAATACCCGTAACATTGCAAATAAAAAATCCTACAATTTTTCCGATACCATATCTTAGAATAAATGCAACCTATCGGAATTTATATTCGTCTAATGAATTAGCAAAGGTAATTTTTGCATCGGTTGAATCCGGAAGCAGCAGCAAGATAATATGCAACATGTCTTCAAATTATGCCGGCAACATAGTGATAAATCTAAAGAGCTACAGAATTTACGATTATCTAAAGCTGTTTTCACTTAAAAAAAAGCTGGACTGTACATTAAAGGCGGCGGTTCTTCCGCGATATTATGAGCTGGAGGCAATTGATTCAACATATAAGATTACAGTTGAAAGCGATAACTATTCACCCTATAAGAGCGGAGATGATCCGTCGGAGGTTCATGAAATCCGTGAATACAGGGAAGGGGATCGGCCCCAGAGGATACACTGGAAGCTGAGTATAAAGCTGGACCGGCTTATGATAAAGGAGTTCAGTGATCCAATTGATTGCCTGGATATAATTTTTATAAGTCTTTGCTTTCCGGACGGAGCGAATACTCTTTATCACATTGATTCGATATTGGAATGTGTCTTATCGATATCATATACCTTTTTGTTAAGAAGGAATCCGCATTATATAGCCTGGTATGATGCCGCAGGTGGCATTTGCAGAAGAGTAAGGGTAGAGCATGAAAAGGATTTTTATGATGCGGTTGACGGACTGCTGAATTTAAAGCCTTATCATACGGACAATGACAGCCTGATGGTATATTTGGCACAGTTTCCTCAGGAGCAATATACGGACTTTATATACATAACAGGAGGAGCTGTGGTATCTCAGCTGGAAAAGTTGGCGTATACGAAAGCCATTGACAGGCAGATGATTTTGCTTAGTGAGCCCGAGCTTATAGAGCAGATTCAGTCTGATGAAGATGGTTTAAGAAAAACCGCCATGGAGCTGGGAGTTGATTTTCTGCCGGTAGATATAGGCAATGTCAAGCGTGATTTGGAGCTTTTTCTGGCTTGATGCCCTTTTATACATGCCAGCAAAATAAAAAACCATCGGCAGTATGATAACCGGATTGAAAGGTATGGTTTATATGAAAAAAGAGTATCGTGAGGGATTGCTGATAAACAACTCTTTGCTGGTTGAGGATTTGGGAAATACAGGCTTATCCTTGCTGGCGAGATTATTTCAGCTGCTGGCGATTATGGTCGGCTCCTGGAGCTGCTTATCCATTCTCCTTTACAGTATACCGGTTCCTGCACGGGTCGCAGCTGTTCATCTGACTATATTGTTGACCTTTGCCGTTGTCTGCATCCTGTGCCTCATTCCTTCATTTACCGCAGTTAAGCTGTTTTTTTGCATACTTTTTTATATCCTGTTTTTTATCAG
Source organism: Clostridiales bacterium (assembly GCA_012512855.1). Taxonomy (GTDB): domain Bacteria; phylum Bacillota; class Clostridia; order Lachnospirales; family Lachnospiraceae; genus Mobilitalea. The sequence goes on along the minus strand of JAAZDK010000066.1, from coordinate 5,787 downwards.
TCGCTTTAAGGCGATTGAAAACGGCTTTTATATAATGGAAAATGAAGTGATATCCTCTATTGAGCAATATTATGATGTTAATATCGGCTTTTATGTTGCGGACTATAGAACTGAGGTGGCAGATTCCACCCTGCTTATGGTGATGATTAGCATACCGGTAGTTTCCATGATCAGCATAGCAGCAATAACGGGGAAATTGGTCAAAATCACATCCGTTATAATGCTTTTGCCGGTAGCAGCCAGCTTTTTGCTGGGGCTTACACCTCCTGAGCATTATCTTCTGTCCTGTATAGCTTCGGTTCTGTATATGACCAGGCTGGGGCTTAACGGAAGCAATGTGCCTGATTGTGAGCAGAGGGGTAAGCTACATAAGATTTACAGTTGGACAGGAGCCTGGCTTAGTCTGATATGCCTTTTGCTCTTTTTTATAATGAAGCTATTTATTTCAGAGGAAAGCTATAATGGATTTACCTCAATACACAATATGAGGACTGATATCCAAACAAAGCTGTCCGGCATAACCCTGGAGGACATAACGGATGGTATAGTAAACTATAGATTGCCTGAATTTAACAGCACCAAGGGCGGACTGGATGGAGGAGCCCTGGGAAGAACCGGCAAGGTTGAATACGATGGCAGTGAGCAGTTACGAATTGTTGCTGATATTAGGTCGGTTTGGGACGGAGTATACCTCAAGGGTTTTGTAGGCAGCAATTACACAGGTGACAGATGGGTGGGACACACGGATGATGATACAGATGATTTCAGAGCTCTGATGGAGGAGCTGCCTGAGGATTATCATCCCATCCATCAAATGATAGAGCTGGCATATAACGGCTGGGGTGAGAACCTGATTAGGGATTTAGCACTCAGGCGTATGGAGGTTGAATATGTCGGAGCCAATAAAAGATTTCTATATTCACCCTACATTACAGACTTTTCTGAGATGGATAATATAAATTACAAGCAGGATCTGTATACAACACCCGGCAGACGGCGCTCATCCTACACATATGAATATTATGATTTAATTGATATGATGAGACCGGAGGAAACGGTGCGTCTTATGACTGCTGTATATTATTCAACCTTGGATGATGAGTATTTTAAATATGAAAGGCTATACAGAAATTTTGTGGAGCAGGCCTATACCAGGCTTCCGGAGGAAGGGCTGGAGCAGTTACGTAGCCATTGCAGGAGGGTGATGAAGGAGCAACAATTTGTAAGTACCGAAGAAAAGATTGCTTATATAAGAAATTATCTGAGGTCAAATACCAGCTACAGTCTGACTCCAGGCAAGGTTCCGCCTGGAAAGGATTATGTGGAGTATTTCCTTTTTGAAAATAAAGTTGGCTACTGCTCACATTATGCCAGCGCGGCCGTACTGATGCTGAGGCTGTTCGGGGTACCGGCCAGGTATGTGGAGGGCTATACGGTGTCTCCCTCCGATATAGCAATAAACAGCACGGGAGAATTATCCCTGCTGATGAATGAAAATAATCTGAATGGCGAAATAGTAATATCAATAAAGGATTACAATGCCCATGCCTGGGTTGAGGTTTACTTTGACGGCATTGGATGGATTCCGGTTGATTTTACCCCTTCGTCCGGGATTGGTTATAATGCCTACAGCAGACAGACTCTGAATCAGCCAACAGTTACAACTCCTCCGCCAAAGGAAGCAACTCCAACTCCTGTTACAGAAAAAACGGATGAGGATAAGGATGATACCGAAAATAAAGATAATGAAGAAAAAGAAATAACACAAAAGCCGGAAGCCACAAAGACACCGGATGGAGCCTCAAAAGCTGCGGCAGGCGGGAGCGGGCCGCAAAGCAGACAAAACGATACGGTAAAGCGAATTGCTGTTATCCTGCTGGTATTGTCGCTTATCCTGTGTCTTCCGGTGGCATATAACATAAGGCGCTATATCCTCTTAAGGAGGGCAAGCAACAATTATAAAGCAATCTATTTATTTGCCAAATTGGAAAGAGTTTTGAATATTATGAGTGGCAGATCATTTAAAAAAAGGATAGAGCTGGAGGATAATGAGAATTATCTGAGACAGAGCTTTGATTTCGTAGATGATTTGGCGCTGGAGGGCTTTATGAATACTGTAAGAAAGGCAAGGTATGGCAGGGGCAGAATTTCAGGAAGCGAGCTGCAGCAGGTGAAATCATTCTATAACGGATTTATAAAGAAAATTTGCAGTGATATGCCATTTTCAAGAAAGATCTTAATAAAGCTGATTCTTCTGATCAACTAAAATAAAATCGGCACCAATACATTAACAGCCTCAAATAAATTCTTCTATTGCCAACCGGTGTATGGTATACTGTGGTAGAAGATAATTTTGCCTAACAGGCTGGGAAGGTATAAAGGTGCATGATTATGAGATGGAAGGATAAAATGAACAGAAAGTATCTGCAAATATCACTTTATGTAATAATTACTGTGGTAATAATATATTTTCTGAAGCTGCTGATGGATAACGGTCCGGTAATATTAATATACCTGATGAATAAGCTGGGCTGGCTGATAAGAGTAAGCAGGCCGGTTATTATAGGCTTTGTCTTTGCATATATTATACAGCCGGTTGTGGACTTCTTTGAAGGCAAGTATGAAAAGCTAAAAAGAATTAAATACCTTAACAGAATAGTACATCCCAGAACCTGGGCTGCTATTACCTCGGTTGTGCTTTTGTTTATAGTTCTTGCCGGACTTATAACCCTGCTTGTATTCATTGTTACCAAACAGCTTAAGCTGGCCAATTTAGATGACTTGACCATGATTGTCAGGAGCTATATAAACAGCTTTGAAAAGTTTATCAATTCCATAACAATCAGGTTGGACCAACTGGATATAAAGTCTGAGGAAATAGAGAAGTATGTTGAAAATGCATCGGGCTTTGTATTGAATGTTATGAAGGATTTTACGGATGCACTTGTAAATGCGGTAACTAACATAAGTGGCTATTTGACCACGATTATATTCAGTTTTATCATAGGCTTCTATTTCCTGATAGACGGTAAAATGTTTATATCCTATATCCGCAAAATGAGCATGGCGCTTTTCAGCGACAATATCAACAAAAAGCTGAGAAATATCGTAAGTGATTTGGATATGGTCTTTTCAGGATACATCAGAGGGCAGCTTACCGATGCGCTGGTTATGATGATTCTGATCAGTGTAACCCTGTCCATAATCAAAGTGAAATTTGCCATTATTATAGGTGTGTTTGCAGGCGTAGGCAATCTGATTCCGTATGTTGGTCCGATAGTAGCTTATATAAGTACGTCGGTAGTATGTTTGCTAAACGGCGATACAAAGACCTGGGTGGTGGCGATGATAGCATTGCTGTTAATTCAGACGATAGATGGCAATGTCATAAACCCCAAGCTGCTCAGCCATTCGATTAAAATCCATCCGCTGATTGTTATCGTATCAATTATATTCGGAAGCGCCTTGGGAGGTTTCCTGGGAATGTTATTGGCAGTACCGCTGGGAGCTTATGTAAAGCTAATTATCGTCAGATTTATTGACAGGAGGCTGGAAGCAAAGGAAAGCAGTAAGAAACAATAAAATAAATTTTAACAATGTTCATAAAAAATTTAAGGAAAAATTAAGATAAGTATAGTTAAAATTTAATAAATATAGTATATTATAGAAGTTAAAGGCAAATTTGCCTGAACAAAGCCTAAGGCTTAGGCGTTGAAAGGTATGGTAGATATGGGCAAGGATTCGAATGAAAATATTATAGAGCTGAAAAATGTAAAAAAGATATACCGCATGGGTAAGGAACGTATTGTTGCGGTTGATGATGTCAGCTTCACAATTAAACGTGGGGAATTCTGCTGTTTATATGGCGCCTCTGGCTCCGGAAAATCCACTCTGCTGAATTTGATGGCAGGAATAGAGAAGGTAACATCAGGGCAGATAATTGTAAAAGGCAAGAACATAAACAGAATGAGTGAAAAAAATCTGGCTCTCTTCAGACAAAACACTCTGGGCTTTGTGTTCCAGTCCTACAATCTTATGAATACCATGACAGCCCTGGAGAATGTGGAGCTGCCGCTGATATTTAAGCATATTCCGACCAGAAAGCGACGCAGGATGGCTAAGGAAATGCTGATAAATGTCGGTCTGGGAAAGAGGCTAAAGCATAAGCCAAAGGAAATGAGCGGAGGTCAGCAGCAGAGGGTTGGTATAGCGAGAGCCTTTGTCAGCAAGCCTGAGATAGTCTTTGCGGATGAACCGACCGGAAACCTGGACTCAAAGACATCGAGAGAAATCATGGATCTGATTAAGAAGATGGCAAAAGCCTATAATCAGACCATCGTCATGGTTACCCATGACAGAAGCCTTGCGGAGTATGCTGACAGGATAATACATATATTGGACGGCAGAATCGAAGGAATTGAGATTCTGGATAAGCCGGATGAGCATCAAACACAGGATAATGAAGCAGGCATATTACAGGCGTTTGATACAGATCCTGATTCATTACCTGTAGCGGAAGGTGAGCTGATAACAGGCACCTCTTGAAGCATATAATAGCAATTTTCTATTTTAAATCAGTAGCAACACAGTAATAAAATTAATCAGGAAGCAGAGGGTTGAAAAATGAAAAAGAAAGTTAAAAGTTTAATGGTTGTCATAATGACGTTGGCAATGGTTTTATCAATTATACCAAATGCAGTTTCACAAACGACTTCTGCGGCTATCGAAACAATAAAGCTGACAGAGGAAAAGGTATATGAGCTTAAACCCGGTGAGGTAAGCAAGGTCAAGTTTTCAGTAAAATCAACAACAGGTACATACATATATGATCCCAAAATAACCATAAGCAGCAAAGAGAATGCGCCGTTTAGCTTTTCCAGTGCAAAAATGTATATTGGTGAAGCTGATGTAAGAAGTATTAGTCCGGTGGATCCCACCGACATAGTATTTGATGTAACAGTAAAGGATACGGCAAAAATAGGAACCTATACTGTTACGGTAAAGTTTGATTATATTGATATTTTGACTAATGCGCAGGACAGTGCCACAATAGATCTTAAATTTAAAGTCACGGAAGAAAAAATACCTGCCCAGCTTACAGTCAGCAATGTATATTTAAGCTCAAGCAGTATTGGCAGCAATGCTGAGCTTGTCTTCACCGTAAAGAATGAAGGTGAGACACTGGCAAGGAATGCATATCTTAAGCTGGATTTTGGCGAAGGAATTGAAGAAAAATATACAGTTAAGAACATTAAGCTTGGAGATTTGGCCAAGGGTGATGTAAAGGACTTAAAATTGCCAATCTATATCCTGCCGACCGCTGCCAGTGGCAGAAGAACGGTAAAGGCAAGCTTTACATACAAAAACTCCGATGGCTCTGAAGAATTTACATCAAATTATGATTTCTCTATTAATTTAACCGATGCTATAGATGCAGCCAAATTGCCGAAGTTGGTAATTACAGATGTAAGCTATGACAGCAACATTAAGCCCGGCGATGAATTTGTCCTGAATGTAAAGCTGGAGAATATCGGTGAAGCTATTGCAGAAAATGTAGAGGTTGGAATTGACAGCTCAAGCTTATCAGCAACAAATATTATTAAGAACTTCTATATGGACAGTATATCTGCTGATGATATTTATAAAAACGGTAAGGCCTCTGTAAAGCTTCCCCTTAAGGTGTCAAAAGCTACAACCGATAACCTGATACCTGTAAAGCTTGTGGTCAAATATATGGATAGTGAGGGTGCAAGCTATAGCTTTGATGAAACAGTTTATATTGATGTT
>JAAZDK010000065.1 GCA_012512855.1 Clostridiales bacterium | reverse complement strand
TGAAATAAGGTAATCCCATTTTCTTGTGTTCCTGATTAAATTCCTCTTGTAGGAGGACAGGCTCCTTTCGCTTTCCATGCTGATCTGCTCCAGATCAAGGCCCAGCCTCTTAAGAGGGGTTCCATGCCAGCATTGAATATAAACGGTTTTCTTCCTTTTTCTTAGATAATTGGGCATTCTGGTATCACTTACCCAAAAGCCCGCCCTGGCAAAGAGGTAAAAATATTTCAGGCTGAGTCTTTTTACCTTTATGGCATGCCCCGGCAAATTTTGCCGGGTATCTTCCAGTATGAAAAAGCAGCTATACTGCTTATCCAGGCCCCTTCGTACCATTTCCTCATAAATAAACCTGGGATTGCCGGAATAATTCCTGCCAAGATTGCTTTCAAAAATAATAATTTTTTTATTCACCCTGCTAAACAGGATAAAAATATTATAAAGCACCAGCATCAGGTACTTGGCAATTTTTCTGACCAACAGCATCATGGCAAGCATCCTTTACATAAAATGCAGAATAAAAATGCAAATGGCATATGGCGGCTTAAGAAATACAGGGCTTTGGCCGGCCTTATGCTAGTAGCGCATATTACAGCTTAAGCGACAAATCCTGTTTTATTTTGGTGGTGGATATACCTTCTGTTCTGGGCAGATATATAACCTCACAATAATCCTTGAGGAAATCGAACTTGCCCTTCCAGTCATCTCCCATTACAAATATATCAATTTTGTGCTTTATCACATCATCTATCTTCTGCTCCCAGGTATATTCAGGGATTACCTCATCGACATATTTGATGGATTCAAGTATTATTTTTCTGTCCTCATAGGGATAGTAGGCCTTCTTGTTCTTTATTGCATTAAATTCGTCGCTTGATAAGGCTACCACCAGATAATCCCCCAGAGCCTTTGCCCTGCGCAGAAGATTTATATGCCCTACATGAAGAAGATCAAAGGTTCCATAGGTAATTACTTTTTTCATAGTGCATCTCCGTTTCACTTTAGTTTTTATTGATTTGATTTAACCTCATATATATCGCAAATATCCTCACATGGTCCGGAGGCTATAAGAGTTCCCGACTCAAGAAAAATTGCCTTGTTGCATATTTTCTTCACCTGTTCAATATTATGGGACACAAAAAGCACCGTAATTCCCCGATCAAACATGCTTTGTATCTTTTTCTCGCTTTTTTTTCTGAATTTTGCGTCACCTACTGCAAAAACCTCATCCAGAATCAGTATATCAGGCTCAACTACAGTAGCGATTGAAAAGCCGAGCCTTGTTTTCATTCCGGATGAATAATTTTTAACCGGTGAATTGATGAATTCGCCCAGCTCTGAAAACTCCACTATTTCATTAAATTTGCTGCGTATAAAGTCCCTGGAATAGCCCAGCATGGCTCCGTACAGGTAGATGTTTTCGGCTCCGGAATATTGCGGGTCAAAGCCGGCCCCCAGCTCCAGCAAGGGAGCAATCCTGCCCTGGCTTGTAATCTTACCCTCTGTTGCCTTCAATACTCCTGCTATAACCTTAAGCAGGGTACTTTTACCTGCTCCATTCATACCCAGTACCGCTACCCGGTCTCCGCTTTCTACAGTAAAGCTTATATTCCTTAAGGCCCAGAATTCCTTATAGCCTATCCTGCCGGTTATTTTCCTTATTATATATTCCTTTAAATTATCAACCTTTTCATCGTTCATGCGGAACTTTACACCAACACCATCCACATCGATTACAATTTTACTCATAGCAATATCCTTGCCTCTCTTTGCTGCCTGCATAATAAGGCCAAGCAGGCGAGTTCCTTACAGCTTCATATGGCACATCTTTGCCTGATACCTGGTTTCAAAAACAGAAAAAGTCAAAGCTTGAAGCTTATACCGCCTCTACTAAGGTGCTTAAACGGCATCAGCTTATCACAAATACAGAATAAATCTGTCCTGATTTTTATAAAACAGCCATATACCGGCCAACAGCGCTATAGCACTGAAAGCAATTGAATACAGCAGTGCACCTGAATCAAGCGGTACTCCCTCAAGTATGGCATTTCTGAAATTCAGTATTACCGCATAAAGAGGATTCATCCTCAATATCCAGCTGTTGTCGCTAACCATGGAGGGATAATAAAATATTGCGGAGCAATACATTATTATCATCAGCACCACATCCCAGAGATATTCCATATCTCTGAAGAAGACGGCCAGTGTAGCCAGTACAAGCCCTATTCCCAAAGCCATGAAAAATAGTATTATTATAGGAATGATCGCCTCTAAAATATGAATCGTAGGCTTGATCCTCAATACTATTGACACAGCCGCCAAAACCACAAGGGATATAAGAAAGGTAATAAACTGCGACAGCACTGACGCTAGTGGATAAATATATTTTGGAACATATACCTTCTTAATCATCTGGGCATTAACCCTGATGGATTTCATCGCCGATTTGGTGGCATGTGAAAAATATGAGTATAATAGCCTTCCTGTCAGAATATAGACCGCAAAGGTCCTGTCATTGTTTTTCCGCAGCTTTGAGAATACCAGATATAAAACAATCATCGTAAGTAAGGGCTCTATCAATGTCCAGAGAATGCCCAGATAGGATTTTCTGTACTTGAGCTTTATTTCCTTGACTACAAGCTGGGACAACAAAAAGCGGTATTTCTGAAAGTTTTTTATTATCTGTTTCATTAATTATCCCCTTTTAACCGGAATACAGCTTCTGCCACTCTCTTTGAAGCTTGTCCGTCCTCCCATGAACAGTATTTTTCATAAAAGGCATCATATTTTTTCTGATAATCCTGCTTAATTCTGTCTATATCCTTAACTGCGTCTATAATCTCTTCGGTTGTAAACAGCAAGGGTCCGGGAAGCTCCTCTTCAATATCTATATAGAAACCTCTCAGTATATCACGGTACTTATCCAAATCATATGTGAAGAAGAGCATCGGCCTCTTCAGGTTTGCATAATCGAAAAATACCGATGAATAGTCGGTTATAAGTATATCACTTATCAGATACAGCTCCGAAATGTCATCATAATGGCTTACATTGTAGGCAAAGCCTTCAAGTCCGGTAACATCTATATTGTCTGCTATAAAATAATGTGTCCGCAGCAAGATTACATATTCTGAGCCCAGCATCTGTCTCATAAGTCTCAAATCCAGCTTGAGGGAGAACTTGTATTGCCCCTTGGTATAATACTCATCATCCCTCCAGGTAGGTGCATACAGAATAACCTTCCTGTCCATGGGAACACCGATGCGCTTCTTTATCTGCTGAGCCAGCTCCTCCTTATTCTCATAATGAAGAATGTCATTTCTGGGATAGCCGGTTTCCAGCATTACCTTATCATACATGAAGCAACGCCGGAAGATATCACTGGAGAATTTATTGGGAGCAATCAGATAATCCCACAATCTGGATTGCTTATAGGTCTGCTGCTTGTATTTTGGTGTTGCTGAATTGATATCCTCCAGATCAAATACCAGCCTCTTCAGCGGAGTTCCATGCCAGGTCTGAAGGAATACATTTCCCTTGCGCTTCCTTATCCAGACCGGCTGACGGCCGTTAAAGATATAATACTTGCAGCGGGCCAGATAATAGCAGTAACGTATACTGAAGCGCTTTACCTTAGTATGCTTATATGGAATCTTTGTTCCCTTCTTGTCGATAACCCAGATAAACCTGTATCTGTTCGGGTAATTTTTTTGCAGGTATTCATAAACATACTTGGGACTGTCGGAATAATTCTTGCCAAAAAAGCTCTCACAGAATACCCAGTTGTCCTTAACCGACAATCTAAGGAAATATCTCTTATACAAGTATTTGGGGAATTCCCTCTTGTTTTTGAAAAAGCTCTTTAGCCTTTTTTTCTTCCTGCGCCATCTAACAAGTGACTCCGCCCTCTTTATATCGCCGTTATACAAGGCCCGCAAAAGCTTGCCCTTATAACGCCTTTTGCCCAGAACCAGGTCCTTGTCCATTCCTCTGATAATCCGGCAGATGGCATCAAATTTCTCCTGTCTTTGCGGATCCTTGTGGTTGGTACGAAGCTTTGGAGCATAAAATCTGACGCAATAGCGCATTACCTTCTTGTCAATTCTTCGCTTCAGATCCGTGTCTTCAGGTATCAGGCTAATTGCATAATTATAAGCATTGATGTATTCCCATAAATTCTTGCTTGCCCTTAGCTGACTAAGAGCCGGATGATTGATGGGATCATTGTGATTGCGCTTTATATAAGCCGCCTGCTGCACATGCTCAAAGCTTTCGCCCTTTATCAGCAGCTGAAGCACAAAGGGATAATCTGATAAAAATCTCAGCTCCTCATTAAATCTTAAATTGTGCTTTTCAATAAATGAGCGCTTAATCAGTATATTTAATACGGAAATCTTGCGCAGGCTCTTTCTCTTGGATACAAGATGATATACTGCAGCCTTTTGCTTAGCCTCGCTGTCCGGCTCCTGCTCATCATCGGCAGAGTCCTCGGCCTGATCATCAGCCGCATCCCTGCTGTCGCTGTCATCTCCGCCATCAGAGTCGGATTCCTGCTGTTCGTTATCTGTAGATACACTGTCCTGGCCCTCCTCATCCTCCTCCTCAACCTCATTCATCTCATCAGTGTTGAAGTTGGCAAACAGAACCTTCTTTCTGAACCAGGTCCATATTTTCTTTCCATATATTATATCAGCATCCGTCTGCTCGGCTTTTGACATCAAAAGCTCGAGAGTGTTAAAGGCCAGATAGTCATCCGCATCCAGAAAATAAACATAATCACCGCTTGCTGCAGCCAGCCCTTCATTTCTTGCTGCAGCAACCCCTGTTTTATCCGTAAGCCGGATTAGCTTCAATTCAAACTCCTTGCTGTAGCGCTCTATAAGCGGCTCTATATCCTCTTCAACCTTGTCGCATACAAGAATAAGCTCAAATTCCTTACAGCTTTGCTCAGCCAGACTTTCCAGGCACTCCTCAAGAAATGCAATTCCCTTATAAAAAGGTACGATAACACTTGTTTTCATACTAATCTCCATTCTGACATATATTTATTTGCACAAGCCTGATACGGCTTGTGCTTGATTTGCAATATCTATCAATTTTTGCTGAAGAAGCAAATTAACAACATAAACTGTCGGTCTTAGCAGACCTAACCAGACAAGTAAATATCGCCCATACCAATTCGGATTATAGCATTACATACCATGCAAGTCAACAAAAGCTCCGGATATAAGTTCATGCTTGTGTAGGATATAAGTTCATGCTTGTTGATGCTATACGCTTATACCGACATAATTCGAGTTCTGAATTTTACCGTTTATTAAGATCAGTTAACATAATTTCTGGGTATTTAATCTAATTTTAACTTCCCAACTGAATTTGCTGTGGTATAATATGATAAGAGGTAAAAGGTGCTGTTATTTCAACTAATATATAAAGTATACACTTTTTATTATATATTTTTACATCTACATACTAAAGGTATTCTATAAGCATATGTGCGACTATATCAAATATGCTCTGACATCCATTCTAACTGATATGGCAGGAAAGGGATAATGACATATGAAGGTGTTAATTCTCTCCTGTGATACGGGAGAAGGGCACAATTCGGCAGCAATAGCAATATGCAAATATCTCAAAAAAGCCGGTGTTGAATGTAAGGTGCTTGATGCCCTGTCATTAAAAAGCGAAAAAGCATCAAAAGGAGCTGCGCTGGCCTATCTAAGTGTAATAAGAATTCCGTGTCTTTTTGGACTTATATATAAGGCTGGCATGCTGGTCAGCAGTTCAAGGTTTAAATCTCCGGTTTATTATATGAATAAGAGCTACAGTGATAAACTGTACGAATATATAAATGACAACGGCTTTGATACGGTAATAACCACTCATCTTTTTCCGGCCGAGGCACTGACGGCCCTGAAGCGGGCTAAGCGTTTATCAGCCTATACCATAGCTGTCAATACCGATTATACCTGTATTCCATTTTGGGAGGAAACTGAGCTGGATTATTATATAATCCCCCACAGGGATCTTATCCGTGAGTTTGTCCGCCGTGGTATTCCGAAGGAAAAGCTCCTTCCTTTCGGTATCCCTGTCAAGCCTGAATTTTATAAAAGGCTTCCCAGGCAGATGGCCAGGGAAAGATTTTGCAGGCAATATAATGTCAGCCTTGATTGCTCCAAACCCTGGTATATGATCATGTCGGGAAGCATGGGATACGGTAAAATCAAAGGGCTGGTAAGAGCAGCTATAAGGCTGCATAGGAGCTCAGTAAATATAATTGTGATATGCGGCAGCAACCACAGGCTACAAAGCAAACTGAAGCTGGTCTATAAGAATAATAAAAATGTGGCCATATGCGGTTATTGTAAGGATGTGCCCCTGATAATGGATGCTTCAGATGTATTGTTTACAAAACCGGGCGGGCTTAGCAGTACGGAAGCAGCCATAAAAAGTATACCCATAATCCATATGGCTCCAATTCCCGGCTGCGAAAGTAAAAATGCAGAGTTTTTCAAAAACAGATTCATGTCATACTCAAGCAAATATATCAGAAAACAGCTTAAGGCCGCTGCAAAAATATGCTCCGATGATCATTACAGGAGCAAAATCATACAAGCTCAGCAGGAAAATATAGCACGTGATACCTGCGACAAAATATATATGCTTCTGACTGAGCTGAATGGAAGGGAGGGAGATGGCTCTTGATGCAATATATACTTTTTATTGCTGCAGGCTTTATATCCGGAAGCATCCTGTACAGCTACATGATTGGTAAATATATTTGTAATATCGATATCACAGAAATCAGTGACGACAAAAATCCCGGTGCTGCAAATATAATCAAACATGCTGGAGTAAAATACGGTATCCCGGCAATTTTCCTGGATGTTGCAAAGGGATTTGTACCGGTATATGTCGCGGCAAAATATCTGGATATTGAAAGCATGTATTTTATACCGGTTCTGGCAGCCCCTGTTCTGGGACATGCCACCGCCCCCCTGTTTAACTGGCATGGTGGCAAGGCAATTGCCTCGTCCTTCGGCTGCTTGTTAGGGCTTCTTCCCGACAGCTTTATAGTACTGGCATTGGCACTTCCTCTCTTTTTCTTTACCTTTTTTATAATTATCCGTCCGGACGGCCTTCGCTGCATCATTTCATATACATTATTTGCTTTATACAGCTTTTTCTACTGTCCGGCTCAGGGAATTCGTTACGGCAGCATTCTTATAGCAGTTATCGTGATAATAAAGCACCTTTTGGTATATGAAAACACAAAGGCATCATTTCAATTTGGCCCCTGGCAGCAGCTTAAAAACGCACATAAATAATTCCGAAATAACTGCATAGATAATTTTTGCAGTATATAAATTAAATTTCAGTACATTAATTAGCTCTAAATTAATCGCTCTAAATATATTTCCTCTAACTTTGCTTTGGCCTGCATGTAATTTACCCCTACCAGCAGTAATTCAAGCAGTAATTCATTTGATTTCATATGACCAAAGTATGATCAAAAATTAATATAATACTTATATTAAAATGATATAAATAAGTATATAAACCTCCCGGTAGAGAGTCCGATATCAGACTTCCGGGAGGTTTTGAGTTTTATGATACTCTTATTTTATTATCCAATGCTCTTGGTCCGTAGGCATAGTCTTCATACTCATTTACAGGAAGCGGCTCCGAGAATACAAAGCCCTGCAGCATATCGCAGCCCATCAGTCCCAGCTGCTTTGCCTGCTTCTGGCTCATAACCCCCTGGGATACCACCTTGATATCCAGTCTCTTTGCGGTATCTATTATACTCTGGATAATCATCAGTCCTCTGTCGGACTTTTCCGCTTCCTGAATATAGCTTTTATCCAGCTTGAGCTCATCCACATGAATATGATATAGGGTATCCAAAGATACGTTGCCTGTACCAAAATTGTCAATGGATACTATGAAGCCATGCTTCCGGAATTCTCTGATAAAGCCTGCCGCCAGCTCCATATTGTCCTGAATCGATTCTTCCGATATTTCAAATATCAGCAGCTCTGTAGGAACACCGTATTTTTCTGTTATCTCCAGCACATTCTTTATGAAGTTGGGGTCATAAAGGTTAAGCCTTGATATATTCAGTGACAAGGGCATAGGACGATAGCCCTTTTTGGTCCAGTCTCTAAGCAGGCGACACATCTGATCCAGCATATACATATCCATTTTACCGATAAAGCCGGTCCTTTCAAACACACTGATAAAGCGGCCGGGATATAAAAGTCCCTTATCCGGATGCATCCATCTTACAAGTGCCTCCGCCCCTACCTGCAGGCCGGTTTTAAGGTTATATTTCGGTAACAGATAAAGAACCAATTCCTTCTCTTCTATCGCCCTGTACATACCCTCCATAATTTCATTTTCATCATGCAGTCTGTCGTACATTGAATTGGAGAAGAAATTCATCAGATTGCTTCGGTCGTCCTTTATATGCAGTAATGCCTGATTTGCCTTATCTACCATATGCTCAATATCATTATCATCCTCTGTCACCAAATAAATGCCAAATCTCAGGATAAATTCGTATTTATTGCTGTCCCTTCTCTCCTCCTCATAGTTTTTAATTAGGTTGTTCAAATAGGCTATTCTGTTAGCAAGCTCCTCTTTATTGTGATATTTAAGCAGGATGTTAAAATATTTTGAGCTGTATCGACAAAAGAGCTCATCATCCTGCATATTGGATGCCAGCACATCTGCTATGCATTTTTGCAGACGTTTGATTTCATTCTGACCAAAGAATTCTCTGATATAATCGAATTTATCAATATCCATCTGCACAATAGCAAATTTATCGCTTGCTTTCTGAATGTTCCTTATGGCAAATTTTCTGAAGCTGTTGAAATTCATACCACCGGTTATCGGATCGTTAAAGGCAATATACTCCGCCTTCCTTCTCTTAATGATTTCATATATTGATATAGCTATCAGTATTATGATTGCGGCAGAGGCAAGAATTACTGTCACAACAAGCAGGCGGTTAAGCTCCGAGCTATTAGCAATTCTGTATGCTTCTATCATCTGCTTCTGCAAAACAATGGTCATTACCCCCAACTTGCCTGCCCCATCTACTCCCCGGTAGTAAATGCTATGCTTCTGTCCGTTAATATTCATTACCGACAAAATACTTTTTCCCTGGTTAATTACCTGAATAAGCAGCTGATAATCATCAGCCTTTTCATCCAGTAATGAAAGAATATTATTGGACTCAATTGCAATATCCGATGTCGATAGTACAATATCCCCATCCCGCTCTATAATAAAGATATCCTCGTTACCGCGAAATGCGGTCGTTGTCATCAGGCCCCTTAGCTTCTCCGGGTCTGTTGCGGTTCTGACCAATGCGATAAGCTCATTGTCTCGCTTTATCGGTGCAATGTCAACTATAGCCAGGCTGTCGCCGCTATAGTAGAAATCAGTAAATGCAACAGCCGACTCTCCAAGAAGCGATTTTTGATAGAGCGGACAGGAATCCAGCTTATATTCATTACCCTTCAGATCAAAACCGCTGCCCTTAATATTGCAGATCATTATATCCATAAGGGATAGGCTTTCTTTTGCATTCTTTAAAATCTCTGTCAGACTGTCATTATTCATAATGCTGCTGTCATACTCTTCCGCCGGCAGATCAGGCAGCATATCCGAAAGCATCTCGGAAAGCAGACATATATTATTATGTCTGCTTTCCAGATATATTCCGATGCTTTGTGCAATCTTATCCGTTTCATTGCCAAGATAGGCCTCTGAATATTGCTTTACGTTTTGGTTGTTACTGTCTATGGCCAATTTCGTCATGAACAGAATCAATGCTACTATAACAATACCGGAAAGAGTCAACACAATACCCTTTATTTTCATAGCTTAGCCTCCTTGTGCTTTCTGTACAGCAGATAGCCCAGCAGCAATGCGACACCGGATATTGCTATGGAGAGTAAGATGTATCCATAGATATCGCTGTCTCCCGGCGAGCTGATATCAGCATTACTCTTCGGACGATAATCAACCATACGACCGGTTTTCTCAAACTTTTCATTGACTGAAACAAGCTCCTCATCCTGCTTGGTCAGCAAATCCTTTTCCTCATATAACAGATACCTTGTTTCAACAACGTCATAAACCGGTACAAGTCGTATCTTGGTTGTTTTTTCATTTACAGTCTTTTTGCTCTCCTTTTCAGAGCGTTCCTTCTCATCAGCGCTATTATTCCTGTTATCATCTGCTGTAGCTTCATCTTCCGTACCCTTATCGGATACAGTATCCTCCTTGCCAGGTCCGTCACCATTTGCGGACTCATCAGCTGCCGTTTCGTCAGACTCAGCCTCAGCTGCTAGTCCCTCCTGCTCGGGATCAACCTCTGCTGCTGTCTCGTTCTTTTCTGCACCGGCATCATCTTTCACAGTCTCATTGTCAGCTGTCTGCCCATCAGCGTCAGGCATATCCGAGTCGGCCTTATCCTCATCATCGGCTTGAGTATCAGCCTGGCTTGCCTGTCCGTTGTCAGTCGATGTAGAATTCTCATCTGAGCCCGTATCCTGCGGCAATCCGGCATTTACACCATTAACCGAATCACTGCCGCCCATGCCGGCAATCTGACCACCCGCCTCATCCGGTGAAATCAAATCGGCATTGACAAAACCGTCAAAGTACGGACTGTTTGGATCATCAAACCTGCTGTAGCCTCTTACCAGATCAGTCAGTACGGCCAGCTTCTCCTCCAATAAAGCTATGCTGTTAAGAGGAGCACCCATTTCCTTCAGATAATCCAATGAGGCTGCAATTGCATCCAGCTGCGTTTCGGATATTGCACCGTTTGCCTCCAGTGCCTCTTTTATAGCCTCTTCTATTTTCTGAAGGCTTTCGTTAATAAACCTCTCCTGATTAGCCGCCTGAGCCTGTTCGATTTCGGAGGCTGTAAGTGACTTTTTATCTGCCTTAAATCTTTCCACATACTGATCCTCTTCAAACTCCATTAATGCCTGGTCATATTCCGTAAGCAAACCGTTCTCCGGTATCGCCAAACCTAAATCGGTGTTGCTTCCATTAATCTCAGCCCAGCCTATATTTTCAAGGCTTGTCTCAAACTGTATGGCATCCTTGTAGAGAGATGCAAAGTTGGTCATTGATGTTTTGACTGTTCGGTTGATGACCGCATTAGGATCATTAAGGTCAGTTGTTTTACCCCTTGGACTTACTATCGGAAGAAGCTCTCCGGTTATATAATTGAAACCGGCAACTGCTCCGTCATCATAGCGTACAAGCAGGATATGGCTGTTACTGTTAATGTTATGGGTCATATACAGGATGTCCTGATTGACAAAATCCTTCGGCATATTTACCCTACTGTCAGTCATATTTACAATCATGCCGTCGGTCAGCACAATACAGTATTTGTCTCCATTATAATTGTCAATTATGATACTGTCCCATATCACATCCATCTGTGAGGATATGGCGGTTAACTCTCCGTTCTTCACATACAGCCTCATATCGTTCCGGACGGTATCATCAACAAGCGTATAGTTGGCAAATGTATTGATCCTGTAGCCTTCATAGCTAAAGCTGTGCAAAGGTCTGGTCTCTGCTATTTCCATCCTGCCGGCAAAACCAGCAAGCTCGCCTGTCTGCAGATCATATACCCTGCCGTCGGCACTCAAAGCCTTTCCGTTATAAATATTGACAAATGTACCGGAAAGCTCCCGGCTTCCTGCAATTCCACCGCCGGTAACATAGTAATAATTTGCCCCCCAGGTCATAACATTCCTTGCCAGATCCTCAGGCCAGAAGCTATAACTGTTCACCCTGTCCTGCTTTCTGACTGCAAGCTCCAGTTCGCTTCTGAAATTGTAGCTTAAGGTAAATGTCCTTCTGTCTATTTTAGTCTCAGCCACCAGGACTCCGTCTGCATATACCGCAAGGACGGCATCAGGATCTTCATTTGTAAATTCAATATTTACCTTATCCACATCTGATGTATAGACCTCAGGTCTCGGCATTGATACCAGAGGTATGGCTAAAGTTTTTTGTATTACCTTATTTCCGGTACCCGGAATAGGGATTCCACCGTCATATGTTTCATATTTATATACATAGTTACCATCCTTAATTAACGGCTTTGAAGGATCTGCCGGATCCGGCTTATATCCCTCCTGATACTTCATTATCCTCATTGCAGAAGTAGAATAATAGTTATTTTCAGGAACATGAGTCAGATAAGGCATGTAACCATTTTTAAGGCCATTGTAATTATAATACCTGCTGGTATAGGTCAATGAGCTTGCGTCAGTGTTCCAGCCAAGATAATTAATATAGGTATTCTTTTCTTTCAAAGCATCTGTGTTTGCCAGGGCAATTTCAATGTTCGGGTTATTTTGATAATAATCCGCAGCCATGATGGTGTTATTTTCACCCTTGGTTATGGTGCTTCCCTCGTATACCATCGCCTTTCTTATATTGCCCTTGTCATTGTCCATTTTGTTGATGAAGAAATCATATCTGTCGGCAGTATTTGGAACGGCAACATTTCCTATCATAAGCCAGCCGTCATTTACGCTGAACAGGTTCTGGCCCATTCCTCCGACGATACCGGCCGCATAATTTGGAGCCGTTACGGTACCTGCATAATAAACTCTGCTGATATATGGTGTCTGTCCCTGATTTGAAACATTGGCCTTGATATAGCCGGTTATGCCTCCCGCATACTCCTTTGTTGCCGTTACATTTGCGTTACTGTAGCAGTTGCTGATATAGCTCCTGGTGCTATTGCCAACGACTCCGCCGATATTTATGGCTCCATATACAGTACAGCCGATTGTTCCGTTAGACATGGTTCGATATGGCCAGTCCTCAAGAGAACCGGATTCTGTCCTTCCTACTGTGCCGCCTACATCCCTGGCACCAAAGGAGCCAACCGTGCAATTTGCCGCAATTGTATTCCATGCGGTTATTGTTCTGCCACTGATACCGCCTATAATACTGTTTTTACTGTCAGTTGGCAAGCTTGATAAGCTGCTGTTTCTTGATGTAGTAATCAGCTGAGATAAAGCCGTATAAGCCTTTGTATTGTCTGCCAGCTCATCTTTCTTATTCTTAACGGCATCCTGGAACTTCTTATTGCCTTCATTGAGGTTTTCTCTGTCATAAGGGGTTGATACAACCGAATCCAGGCAATAGGAGTATATGGCCGAGCCGCTGCCTATTACGCCGCCTACATAATAATAACCATATACTGATGAATCTCTTACTTCCGCTCTTTGTACCCTGCCTGCTCCGGCTACTCCTCCGACCGAATATCCAAGTCCGACAACAAACACATTGTCCACCTGAGTTGTGTAGTCATCATTTTCTCGGTTAGTCAGTAAAGCGTCACCGGTTGTATTACCTTGTCCCACAACACCGCCGACATAGTTGGTTCCCAGTACAACCGCATTAAATACTCTGTTGTTGCCAAATGTTTTTGACAGGGTTGATGTTTGAGCATATCCGACTATTCCTCCGGCATACGGATAGAAGGTGGTATTCTGCAATGAGGAAACGAGAGCATTATTCACCTCGTTGTTCCAGAAGTTTCTGCCATCCTCCTGAATGCCAACCAGTCCGCCTACATACCCTGCACCCTCAACATTAATGTTCCTGGCGGTAGCATTCACAACCGAAGCCGAACCGGACAGTCTTCCAATCAGACCTCCCGTCCCTCTTTTTGAGGGCACAGAGCTGAATGTAGCCTTAACGTTAATATCCTGCATGGTTACGGTATTGTTATAGCCGTATGATAATCCGGCAATACCCACATAATAGCTGTTACGTGCTTCAATTGTTATATTCTTGAAGCTTACATTCTCAAAGCCTCCCGTTACGGTGCCAAATAAACCAAAGGTTTCAGCATTATTGTTGTCAGTCTTTTTATATTCTATGTCCTCAAAGTTCAAGAAGTATACCTTGCCATATGCTTTATCTATCAGTGGTTCTGAAGTGGTCATTTTAATATTCTTTATGGTTTTCCATTTCCCCTCTTCAGTCTCTGAGCCAAGCAAACTATTCACGATTACATTTATTTGTGCTTCTCTGCCATCGAAATCAAGATCATTCATGATCCTTACATTATAACCCTTTCGTCCGTTTCGCTCCGGTGCCATCTCCCTGTTCCAGTCATCAACAGAGCTTATATTCAGATATTGAGAAGCTATTCCCACATTAAGATACTCCTCCTGTGTAAGAAGCATATCAGGATCTTCGCTTCCCGCATCCTTATATTTCAGCTCTGTCAGGTAATAGGCATCATAATAGCCAACCAGCTTAAGCTGATATGTAAGGTAGGTTCTTGAAACATTCTCCTCCAAATCATCGTCTCTGCTTATTTCTATGTCTCCATCAGCTCCGGAAGGAATCAGGCCGTCAAATTCCGCCCCTTCTAGAGTAATGGCAGGATCATGCTCAGTATTAATCTGTACCGTAAAGATATCACCGGTTTCCGATTTGGAGATTATCTCGGTAACCTTTACTGGATTCTGAGGTATGTAGTAATCCTTCTGATAGGGCAGAAGATTACCCATTAAATCCTTCAGCTTAGGCATTATACCCATTGACAGCTTTTCCTGATCAAGCTCAAACTCTTCATCCCAATACAGCTTGCCGCCATACATATAGGTATTAGGATCAGTAAGCTCATCATAGCTTAATATTGTCCCATCATTGCTCTTCACTATGGCTCCGTTTACTCTGGAAAGCTCATAGCCATAGATATTCGGATTACTGAAGTCAGGATCAACAAATCCAAAAAATCTGCCGACCTCAATTTCCTGCGCAGTACCTCCTGCTTTACGCATTGTGGATGCAACATTACCAAGAACAAGGCCATTGGTATTCTTCTCGGCGTTATCTACTATTGAATATCCTATGATACCTCCCGCTCTTTCGGTGTTGGTAATTATATCCACATCTACATAAAAGTTCTTAAGTGTATATCGGGAAGCGTCTCCAGTTGTAACGGTATCTACAGCCCCGATTAAACCGCCTGCATTCTTAAATACCGTATTTATCTTACCGTTTACCACATATACATTATTGATTTCGGCACTTGCCCTTATCAGTCCTACAAGGCCGCCGACACCTCCGATATCACCTGCAGACAATGCCTCAATTTTAATATTGTCAACATATGAATTATATATTTTTATATCCGCATAAATCGACTCTGCGGAGGTTGCCCTGTGTCTACCCAGCAATCCTCCTATATACTGGGTATAAGCGGCATCAGCCACTGAGCTTATTTCCACATCATGTGCAGATGAATTCATTATTATGGCCATATATGCATCGGCAGCAATAGCACCACAGTAATGATAGCTTACCGCCTTCATCCCCAGTATATGTACATTGTCAACTACAGAGCCTTCCATCATCCTTCCTACAAATCCCTTGTATGAGCTCTTACCTTCAGTGAGATCCAGACGCTCTACCGTCAAATTCTTTACGGTTCCCAGCAGTTTACCAATTACATAGCCATATTCACCTGTGTTTACAAATCTCAATCTGAATCCGTTACCGTCAAGCTTTCCTCTGAAGGCATCCTTAATGGCATTTTCCTTGGTAATATCAACCACGGTCAAATCTCCGGGCAGCACTATATCACGTGGAGCACGATAATTACAGTCTATGTCAGCCACCAGGCGGTAGTTCTGCTCATAGTCATTCTTTATTGCCACCCATTCCTCAAACGTGGATACAGGCATGTAGAATTCCGCCGGAATTGTAGGTGCTTCCTCGTCATCATAATATTCCCTGGTGTACTCAAGGTATGAGAAGCCCAGTGTATATTTAAAGGATGTAATGGTATATTCGGAATAGTACTTGGTCACCGCCGGCAGTGTCAGCAGCACGGTAACCCTGTAGAAGTCTCCGTCCTCCTCCTGGGATAGTATTTGGGTATTTAACCAGCGGACATTAATTTCTTTAATCGGCAGCTTTTCAGGGTTATTGAATGTTATTACCGCCTTGGCATAATTATCTCCCTGTTCAACTACCATGCTGCTTAATATTTCAATCTTATAGTTATTGTCCAGTTCAGGCAGCTTTATATTCTCCTGTACCGGCATCAGGTATGACCATTTTACATGAGGATAATATCCCATTCTTACATAATTTAAGTCAAATTGATTTGTTCTGCTTGTACTTGGATCATTAAACAAAAGATCATACCAGGTCATGTCATGAAGAACAGCCTTGGCTATCCACTTGTTGTCTGTGTCACCGTATTCATTATCGGAATGATAAAATACATTTTTTACCTGGCTGGTGGTTCTGCCGTTTCTGTAAGCCGGACCGTAATTCTTACGGATCTTTCTGTCATAATATACATCACCGACTGCAAAGCTGTTCCTGGTCTCTCCATAATTTCTGGAAACTATCGTAGCAACACTGTCATTTGCAGACAGATTTTCCCTTGTGTAAATATCAATAAGGCTGAATACATTTTCAATAATACCACTCGGTCTGTTATAGGTGACTAAGCCTCCTATATAGTTGTCGGAAGCGTATTGCGATTCTGTTATATACAGGGAATTGGTCATTCTTATAGGTTCCCCGTAAATATAACCGTTCCTGATAGTACCTCTGTTATATGTCACAAATCCTGAAGCAGTATTAGTGACAACAAATGGATTATTGAGCTTTATTACAAAATTTTCAATAACTCCGCTCTCCAGATTATACAGGCTCAAGCCGCATGCCTCGGATCTGTACCTTTCATTCACATCTCCATTATTCAAAATCAGCATCAGATTCCTAATTTTGCCCAGATTGGCATATATCAGATAAGAGACGTTGCTGGTATCTGATATCGTGCCCCAGGCTGCATTATGAACCAATACCAGGTTCTGTAATATGCCCCTGCTTCCTATCCGATATATAAACGGGTATCTGCTGTTATAGATAAGCCTGTGCCCTCTGAAGTCCAGTTCTCCGTTAAAATCGGCAGTATTGGTAATTCTGACTAACTGGTCGGTAGTCTCAATATCATTCAGTACAAAATATTTTTTATTAAGACCAAAGCGGATATTTTTCAGATCCTCCTCTGTGCGTATTCCAATTATTTCCTGCTCACTGCTGAATTCTTCATAGTCAAGCCGGATTTCGTAGGTAAATACCCGCACGTAAAGCTCAAAGCGATAGTTATGATAGCCCTTATCCACCTCATAATAGAGGTTTGAACAAATGCTTCTTTCCGAGCCCTCAATTATCTTTGATTCCGCCAAGTATTCCTTATTCTCGGAATTTCTTCTGTAGATATCCAGTTTGTATGTACCGTCAGTATTTCTGCTCCAGCTATGCCTGATTACCTCCTGCCATATACCGTCCTTATAGATGTACAGCAAATATGAAGCATCTACCAGCTCCTGATTCACGTCTGTAATAATTGTTTCCATATTTGCATAATACTTATCCTCAGGACTTATTTCCGCATTGAGGAATCTAATTCCATACAAGCAGTGAATTCCGCCATTACCGCCGGTATCAGCTACAATATATATGGTATGTTTTCCTGTTAGCTCCCGACTGTTGTCAAACAGCTCTACATTTGACCAACGGGCATACTCAGAGCCCAGTGTTTCCTCGGATACGGTAGTAGAGCCTATTGGCTGAGCGTATGGATTGGTATCAGGATTCTCCAGATAAATCCAATAGTTTGTAGGTTTAATATAGCTATAATAAATCTGGAAGCCATTTATCCTGTTTTCGTCAAAATCAACCTCAAGGCTGTACAATGCCCTGGTGACGCTGTTGCTGGTAAATCTGTAGCCGTTATATACGGTTACTTTATTGGTGTGGCTTCTTATGTATCCGTCTCTTACCAGATAGTCAACCTGATAATTTATTTTATTTCTATTCAGCTGCAAAATTCTGATAGAGCCGGTTATTGATTCCCTGGTCGCTATCTGAAGATATTGCTTACTTTCAAAAAGCTCTGAATAATATAATTCATAATTTCTGTGATAGGTTGCAATGGTAGTACCGTTATTGAACTCATAGGCGAAGAATCTGAAGGTATAGAGCCTGTTCTGCTCAAGCTTTGTGAATTCAATCTTCTCCACATTCTCCTCCGACGTAATATCTACAACAGATACCAGCCGTTCCTCCTCATCATATACCATAATAGTGACAGGGTATTTCACTATGGCTTTGTCAGGATCATTAACGGACACACCATAGAAGTTAATGAAATTTGATGAGGCATATATAGCATCTATCTCAATTACCGGTGTTCTTTTCAGGGTAAGGAAGCTGTCAGGGTTATAATAGGGCCTGATATCACGCAGAACCTCATGCTCCCCGGTTCCCATTAATACCCTGGGCATTATGAGAATCTTATAATCCGTAAAGCTCAGCAGGTTGCTGACATAGAATGTAAACGCCCCGTCCTCCTCCTGCTGCTTCATCCTTATAACCTCATCCGACGTTAAGGAAAGCAGGCCATTATTTTCAGGCAGCAATTCGGGTATGTTAATGGCAGAACCGCTTTCTACCCACTCATGATATACACTGATACCTTCACTTTCCATTGTATCAGCCTTGGCAAATCCAATATCAATATGTGAAATAAGCTCTACCAGTCTCCTGTCGGTCCTGTTTGTATCAAGCTTAATGGTAAGGTTTGCGCTTCTGTCATCAAGAGTATTTATTTTTACATCAAAAAATGCATAACCCAGTGCTGAAATCGGTATGGTTGTAAATTTAAGCTCACCGATAACGGCATTTTCATATATACCTTTACTGTCATTAATGTCATAGCTGCAGAATACTCTGATATGATACAGCTGTTGATCCAATAGGTTAGTGAATCTTATTACAGCCCCGTTAAGAGTCAGAGAATGGATATAGCCTGTCTCTAACTCTTCGGAGTAATTTCCATCCTCACCCATTATGGAAATTATTGTCTCGACAGGATTGCCATCTATATCATAAAGGGCAAAGTATAAGCTATTCTCAACAATTTCTGCTTCGTCAGGATTAGTAATGTTAATAGAAAGCTCTATGTTCTTTACTTCATTTTTCAACAGCCTGATGCTGGCAACCGGCGGCTGCTTACAGGTATGTGATGCCCCTCTCAGAAGGCCGTCCGTCGGCAATACATTGCCAAAACGATCATAAAATGCAAACTCATAGTAATACCAGGTATTTGATTTGATGCTTCCCGTGGTGGTGTATATTATGTATCTGCCATTCCTTAAGTCATTCAGCTCTTTGCTGTTCATTGTGAAGTTATACTTCAGGCTTTCATTGTCTCTTCCTGTTACCTTAAGCTCAATTCTGCTTAAATACTGTACTGTTTCATTAAGCAAATAGGCTCCCCCTGAATCGACACCCTTTACCGCATTCAGAATGGCCAGATCCTTAAGCTCCAGTCTGTTGTAATAAATATCCCCGTTTTCCCATGTCAATTTTATAGGCTCAAGCTCGCTTAAGGGCTTTGTCCGTACAACAGCCTCTGTAATAAATTCATCCACCCTGCGGCCCTTCTCATTAAGGTAAGCCATAGTAACCTCTACCCTGTACTCGGTATCAGGCTTAAGAGGACCTATCTTTACCTCATCCGAGACCGTATAGCTTTTCTTCATTATAAGCTGTGAGCCTTCATATATGTCAAAGCTTACTCCGGAACGATAGAGATATTCCGCATTTTCTATTTTAAGACTGTTAAGTATTGAATAGACCGATGTGGCAAATTCTCCCAGGGTAACAACCGGCTTCTTCCATTTCTTTTCATCTTCCTCATCCTCTTCCAAACCACTGCCGGGATCCACTTCATCACTCTCCAGCGGCTGCTGAATTTCATATTCCGGTATTTCCGGCAAATCTACCGGTTTGGCAGGTTCAGCCGGTTTTGCAGGCTTTGCAGGCTTGGCCGGCTGTTTGGTCGGGATCGGCTTTTCTGAAGGCTTTTGCTCTTCGGAAGACGGAAGATCAGACTCAAGATCTTCGTTATCTTTCTGATTGGACTCAGTATCCTTCCTGTCTTTTTCTTTTCCTGCAGGTTCAACAGGCTTGGGAGTTGCCGTAAGCACAGCAATATCCGTCTCAACCGGTACAAGGTCATGTCCGATCTGTGACTGATCATTGCCGGCTTCATCCATAGCTTCAGTATGCTCATTTATGTTATCGGCAGGCGGGATGGGTGTAGGAGTAGGCGTAGGAGTAGGGGTGTTAACAGCGATATTTCCGCTTTGGTTATCCTGCTCCGGCACACCTTCAGGATCCTTAAGCTCATCCCTTTCGTATAGGCCCAGTCTTTCCAGAAAGTCATAATACAGGTAGCTCTTGTCCTCGATAACAACAACAGATGTACTGTTTAAAGGTTTTATATATGAAAGAATCAGCTTATTTCCGCTTACACTGTAATATCTTACTTCATTCTCCATAAAACGGATAATGGAATTGATGGGTATGTTCTTTTCAATAAAGAAATTTCCCTTAAGTGTCATTTCCTTCGTATTGATAAAGAGTCCGTTTGACAGACTCTGAAGAATGAACTCCTCCCTGTAGGCCCTTTCAAAGTCAGGATTAAAGGACTTTCCATCGATAATATACAAGCCCGGATAGCTTTTAAGGAATTCAAAATCATCCGTAACCAGCTCCGAACTGCCATCCAGCTGCATAGTTGTAGTTGCATTATTTATATAAAGAGGATATGCCTTGCTTATAGGAATCTTATCCTCTCCCAGATAATATTTACCTGATCTCTTGTATATAATGTCTGATACGGAAAAAGGAGTTAATTTGTAATCGGCGGCTGTTGTATCCAAACTGTCGGCAAATATATTTTTTGATATTTCATCCTGACTGATTAAAAATCCGTCATGATTCAATACCAGATATACTGAGAAAACATTCAGCCTAATTACCAAAAAAACCGTTAATGCAGTTACAGCTAATAAGCCATATATCAGACCTATTATTAACCTGCTTCTTTTCATAAGCTCCTCCCCTTTATTGTACCTCATTTAATAATGAAGGATTTTTAAAAAGCATGAATTCCTGACCGTCAACCCGGTACATTATGTCCTTGCTTAGATTTATGGTCGCACCATCCTTTAGCTTAACAAAGACATCCTGATAGCCCTGTATATGTTCTGTGATATATTCGTCGTTTTCATAATTATATATATCAATGTATCCGTTGCTGTCTGTCATCACATATGATAAGGGTGATATTTCAAGCTTCTTATCTCCCCAATAAAGTTCCAGATTATCAAAGAAAATATATGTATCCTTTCCGTTATATAAAAACAATTCTGTAAAGGAACTAAGCTGTCCGTTGTAATTTATATATACAGCATTGGCATCCATTGTAATATCCGATAATGCAGTAGCTCTGTTCATCAGATAAAGCCTTGGCTGAACCAGCACATAATCGGCAGGCAAAATAATCCTTTTCTCATCTGTCACATAAAGAGGCGCATCATTGATTATGTATCTTCCGTCACCCGTTTCCATACAATAATCGTCATTAATTTTATAGAAGGTCTTGTCGCCTGCATATATAAATTTATTGGCCATATAATACTGATACAGCTCCTCCGTAATAAGGAGCTTTTCAATTCTTTCGCTTCCACTTCCCTGGTTTTCCAGCCGATCACAAAATGATCTGTAGCTTATTCTTTGCCGGCTGAAATTCATCATGGCCGTTGGGTCCGATATTTTAACGGTATTCACGGTCATGCTCTCGTCATAGAGATTAATATATGAAATACTGTCGCTCCTCCATAATATTACTGAATCCCTTGGTATAACCATTTCCCTGTCCCAGAGCTCAAGCCTGAAATCGTCCAATCCTATGTAAAGCTCACAAGGAAGCCTCAGAGCTATTATAATATCCTTGATATCACGTACTTTTTCCTCATTAAACAGGCCGGTACCGCTTATATAGCTTCCCATTTTGCTGCCAATTGATTCCAATTGCTCATTGATCAGCTTAAAATCATTATGATAAAGATAAATATAGGAGCCTTCATTGATAAAAAGAGGATAGCTATTATCCAGCCTGATGCTGGTCTCCTCCGTTTCTATATAATATATGCCATCCTTAAGAATTAAGCTGCTGGCTGAAGGGAAGCTGCATTTTACCTCATCCCAGCCCTGTGGCTTTTGCTCCCCTGACAGGATTGCATAGAGCCTGTCGCTTGCCAATACAAAGCCTTCACTGTCAAATACATATTCCGGCTCTTCCTTGTGCTCTACAGGCTCTTCCTCGGGCTTTAGGATAACATTAGCCGCTATTATAATAATGAGCATCATGATAAGCACGGACAAGACAGACCAGACCCTTACCATATTTATGCTATTTCCAGTCAATCTGCTTCTTATCCTACTTATAAATTTTCCATCAGGCTTGTCCTTCAATCTGCCAAAAAACCTGCCAAACAATCTGCCGCCCCCTGATTATCTTAATTTATTTTAAATCCTCAAGCAAATTAGGCTGCAGGAATAAAAACTGCTCCTGACCGTTACTTCTGATTAATATATCCGAGCTCATATTTATAGATGAGCCCTTGCCTAATTTCGCATAGACATAACTTACCCCTGTTTCAATTACTCTGTAGCTTTCGCTTGCCCTGTCAAAAAACTCGATGCTTCTGTTGCTTTTAACTGTTACATACGAAAAGGGTGATATTTCTATTGCATTTTCATCCCAGCTTATTTCTGTTGGTTCAAAGAATATATAGGTATCCTTACCGTCAAACAGAAAGAAATCCGAAACCCTTACCTTGGCCTGACTGTTGTCAACATAATATGTACCGTCATCATCAAGATAAATTATACTGTTAATTCCGACCCTGTTGGTAAGGGCAAGATTCGGCTGTATAATTGAATAAACGCTTGTCAGCATTAATGCATCATCTTCAGTAAAATACAAAGGTGTTTTATCCAGGGCGATTAATTCCTTGTCCTGCTCTATTATGCCAATATCTTCCGTCTTTGATATTCTGCTTTTGGCAGGATATGTCGTTTTGCCGGCTGCCGTATACTGATATACCTCCTGATCGGTTTGATATATATCAATTTGATTTATATATATATAGGGAACGGCAGCCACAAACAGGCCCGCAAGAATAAAATATAATCTTTTTGTCAGGTTGGCACCGAGCTTTTTCGATTTTCTGACATTGACAAGACTGATTATATGCTCGGTCATGCAGTATACGGATGTAACCAAAACGCACACTGAAATTGCTATATACCCCGCAATAAGCAGGATATCGGTTTTTGTGTTTTTGATATATAAGCCCAGTATCTTGCCAATATACAGCTCGGCAAACATCAATACCATGCAGATTAGGTCAAATGGAAGTATACTTAAATCTGCAAGAAGCAAATGTATAAGTATAGTAATGATCGCTCCGTAGATTATATGGACCAAATCGAGCTCGTTATAAAACGCCAGATACCATATAAATAGCAGCCGAAGCAATATAGCAGCCAGTGCAAACTGCTTAACCGACTTCATGCCTATAAACAATCCATATACCTTAATCAGTCCGGATTTCCACCTTATATTGCGGATAAGGAGCAAACTGACCATTGCAAATGCAATCATAAATACTACAACCGTCAGAATGTAGGGTCCCATCATGGACAGGTTGTAGACAATATTATTCTGCATGTGTATCCTCCCTGATCAATAGCTTGAACACATTATTCTTCATGATATAGAAGGCATTGATGTTCTTCATGCTGACTACATCATTTTCCGAAACGATTTCAATATCGCCATCCATCTCCCCTACTATAGGCATATAGTCAACCATAATTAGAAGATTATACTTCTTGCTGACGATACGGATTAGCTTGACATTATAGTATATCTGATAACCGTTTCTGAAGCTTATTACTATCGCCTCTATACTTTTTTTCCCTGCATTTTGCACTGTATTAGCCATTATATACCTCTTTTCCGGAATATATAAAAACCATCTTATTTGCGGTACTCATGAAGATTTCCAATATAGGCGAATCTGTTTTCATCGGTCGTATCATATTTGCCGTCCAGTATAGCCTCCACATCTGTCAGGACATCCTCAATAGCGACAAACTTACCCGGTATATTGGTGTACTGCTCAGCAACAAACATAGGCTGGGTGAAATAATTACGCAGCTTTCTTGCCCGATAGAAAATATTGTAATCCTCGGTCGACAGCTCCTCAATACCTAAGACCGCAACTATCTCCTCCAGCTCGTTATATCTGGACATATAGCGCAGCACCTCCTGAACCAGCTGATAATGCCTCTGTCCAACCTTATCAACCGATATCAGCTTGCTGCTGGTCTTAAATACGTTTATAGCCGGATATATACCCTTGGCAGCAACCTTACGATCCAGAACGATTTGCCCGTCAAAGTGGGAGGTTATTGCATGTACTGCTGAATCGTTCATATCATCTGCCGGAATATATACAGTCTGGAAGGAGGTTATGGAGCCCTTGTCGGTAGAGTTGATTCGCTCCTCAACAGCTGCGATATCGGATAAGAGGGTTGATGAATAGCCGTTGTCAATAGGCAGCTGTTCCATCTCTGCTGTAATTTCCGCGTTAGCCTGCACGAAACGGTACATGTTGTCAATAAAGAGGAGTACATCCTGCCCCTTCTCGTCACGAAGATATTCTGCCAGAGTCAGGCCGCTGTAGATAGCCCTTGATCTGTTCATGGAGTTTTCACCCATTTGCCCGAATACCATCGACATCTTGTCTATCAGATTGGCATCCAGCATCTCGTCGTAAAGCTCCTTACCTTCTCTGGAACGTTCACCAATACCTACAAATACCGAGTTCGATCTCAGGCCCTTGTAAACATTGTTGATCAATTCCTTTATCAATACGGTCTTGCCTACGCCTGCGCCTCCCAAAAGTCCCATCTTAAAGCCCTTTTGCATAGGCGCAAAGAAATCTATCGCTTTAATGCCTGTCCAGAGGATGTCTCCATCAATATCTATTTCATTCAGCTTCAAATTACGCTCATATACATTTTTCGTCCTGACTGTTTCAATGGTGTTTCCGTCGATTAGATTTCCGTAGGAATCAAATACCTTACCCAGTATCTCATCAGAATACTGTATGGCAAGTCCACCCTCTTCTATATTGACGTCAAGACCCTTACGCAGACCCTTGACATTATCAAAGGGAATGGCTGTTGCTATATTACCGTTTACACGCGCTATCTCAAAGCGATGGATGCCGTTATGCTCAGTGCTGACTATATCACCAGGTTTTACCTTATTCTGCTCAAGTAAAATCTCTACTCTCATATTGGATATTGATATTATCTTACCGGCCTTCATCATTTATCACCCCTTGTATCTATCTTTCTTAACATAGTTTTCGATAACCTTTCTGAATTCCTTCTGGGCCCTTTCCTTTCTGGCCTCCATTAAATCAATTACTTCTTTTTCTTCTATCTTCTTCAGGGACTCCGAGGTTGAATTCTGTCTCATAATATTCTCAGATGCAAAGCTGTTAACATTGGCGATTTTCACCTCATAGTTGAGGTAGGAAATAACCAGGTTAATCAATATGGTGTTTGCATCGCCTTCGATATAATAGTCCTCCTTGTACTTGCCCTTGCCACCGGCTACTATATCAAAGGGGAAAATCTTCTTCTTGACCAGTTCTATATTGCTAATATTATGGAAATGATTGTATATTAAATAAATTTCAGAGTGCTCACGGTTTATTATGCTGCTGGACAGTATCCTTTCCACCTCTTCATAGCGCTGAATAAATTCCTCTCTGGAAAGCTTCAGGATGACACCCTCCCTGACATCACGAACCTTCTTTCCTATGAGTACTTTTTTCGCCTCAGGCTCTTTCATAAGCTGCTGGTTAATCAGAAAGTTAATACTTCCGCAAAATCCGTAGTCACTTCCGAAGTAAATGTTCAGAGTAGGCTTGCTCTTATCAATCTCCCATAGCCTTTTATCCAGAATGAAATTTCTGTTGTTTACAATCATATCCATGATATCTGCTGCTTCCTTTTCCAGCTGAAGATATTTATTAGCCTTTTTCATGGCGTTATCAACACGGATTAAGGAATGGAAGTTCATTACCTTGACTATGCTTTTTATATTCATATAAAACACACGCTTTCTTTTACATATTTTCTAATACCAATTGTCAGTCATAATCTACCAGGCCATCAAATAGAGTACTCATCTTCTCAAGACTAACAGGACTGAACTTATACTGGTTCAGACGGTTTCTTATCTCCCTGCCGTTAATCATCTTCGCCGCCAGCTCAGGACTCATCTCATCGATATTTGCCAGCTCGTATACATCACAGGTCTCAAGATAGGACAAGAGCTCCATTCTGACCTTTGCTCCAATCCTTTTGATCTGCTCTGTCTGTACGGCACCACCTAATCTGGATACGGACAGAGTATAATCAATGGCAGGTCTCATACCCTTTTCAAAATTCTTGGATGACAAAACAATCTGGCCGTCGGTAATGGAAATGATATTAGTTGATATGTAATCGGTAATGTCCCCTCCCTTTGTCTCGGCGATAGGAAGAATGGTGATTGAACCGCCGTTCTTGTGCTGGCATCCCTTTTCCAAAAGTCTCGCATGGGTATAGAACATATCGGAGGGATAGGCATCACGCCCCGGAACCTTGCCTGTAAGTATGCTAATTTCACGATAAACATCAGCGTGTCTCTTCAAATCATCAAGTACAACCAGAACGTCCATATTATGATCCAGCATATATTTCTCTGCCACTGCCAAAGCCACAAAGGGAGTATTATGCAGAACAGGAGGGCACTCATCGTTAAATGCGGCCATAATTACGGTATACTCCATGGCACCGCGCTTAAGAAGCTCCGTATATACCTCCTTGACCTCCTTCTTGGTCTTTCCGATTGCAGTATATATGCAGAGAACATCCTTGCCCTTTTGGTTAACTATCGTATCAAGGGCAATCTGTGTTTTTCCGGTCTTTTTATCACCAATTATCAGCTGTCTTTGTCCCCGGCCCACAGGATAGATCATATCAATTCCTGTAACTCCGGTAAGCAGAGGACGGCAAACACTGCTTCGATCCATAATCGGAATCGGCTTCGTTTCAATGGAAAGCTTGACTATGTTGTCAAACTTCTTTCCGGTGAGCTTGTCCTCTCCAAACATATCTACTATATGACCTACCGAATCAGGTGAATAGTGTCCGCAAAACTCCTCACCGGAAGCTATTACAGCATCACCTGTATAAATATCTCCGTTTTTCTTTGTAATTGCGATGGTTACATATCTTTGCCCTATGGCATTGACATATCCTTCAGCCTTATCCTCAATAGTAACTCTTTCATAGAAGCTTACATTATCCAGACCTTCAGCCTCTATGATATAATCATTAACATTTGATACCCTGCCCAGCTCATATATATTCTTTTTGCTTTTTATGGCAGTTATCTTTTTCTCTATTAATTCATCAACATGCTTACTCAATACGATCACCTTAGCCTTTTATTTTTTAATTCATCAGTTCACTAATCCGAATACCGAAGTCGTATAATTTATTTCCTCTGAATATCTGAAAGCCTTCGCATAGGCCCTGATCCGGCTCTATCGATACCAATTTGCTCTTAAGAGCGGTAATCTCACAGTCTTGTGAGCATCTAATCCGTATGCTGTTGTCAGACAGTACCCTTTGTACATAAAGCCATTGGCAAAAGTCAATGCAGGAAAACTCTTTACAGTCAGCCATATACTCGTTCAGCAAGCTTTTTTCATCATCGTTAACAATTTCGCTGATAAGCTCCAGCTGTTCCTCCGGCTGCAGTGAAGAAATTTTATATACATTGTCGTTGTTCAATTTTAACAGCAAGGATTCCAGGCTTTGATAGCGATTATCATTTTGTGTATCCTGCAAGAGTAATTCTACCTGTTCCTTTATATCTTCCTCCGTATACTGGAAATTCTCTTTTATTCTCCTGTAGTCCGAAAAGAGCTCATAATTACGATATTCCGCAAAGGGTGGAGCAAAAACCTCCGGAATTTCCTTATCATCAATTTGCAGCATATCCTTTTGGGCGGCTTTTTTCTTTTCGGCATCCAGTTGATTTTTAATTTCATTAAGCTCTTCCGTTTTTTTCCGAATCAGCATGTCATAGGCCTGCATTTGCTCCACGGCATAATCCCTGATTCTGTTTCCGGTATAATAGGCTATAATTCTGATGATAATGAAAGCAAATACAAGCATAAGCAGCATGATAATCAGAGCTACTGCAAAACCGGCATTCATAGCTTACCCTCCATTTCCTGCAACAGAAGTTACCTACTGTATCATGTAAGGATTAAAATACAGTAATAGGAAAATGAATGAAAACAGCAGGAGCAGCAATACGGTCATGACTATGGCTATTATCATTACCGAACGGACAATGTCATTCTTTGTTTCCGGATTTCTTCCTACGGCTTCAGCCACCTTTGAACCCAATATGCCCAGTCCGATACCTATTCCAAGAAAGGCCAGTCCAAGCATAAGTCCGATTGCAGACATTGTTGATGATAAAATTGCATCCATATAATTCTCTCCTTATTGTTATATTTGTAATATATACTTTGATTTTATAAAACAGTCTTTAAGTATCCCATATCTCTCGGTCTGTCCTAAGCTGATTTTTTCAGTCATTATACCTGTCACTTTCATCCCCGGCTTATGATACGGGTATAGGCTCGGGGGCCATAAACGGCAATGCGCTATCTCCGGCTGTATCTGCTTCATTTTCTGTGCCGGTCACTGATCCGCCGTTATCTGTTGTGCCTTCTGCACCGCTTCCGCTATCGTACAGGCTCTCTGTATCCGTGTAAGCATCTGTACCGGCTCCCGTACCTTCGCCTGTGCCGGCATCCGGTATGATTGTATCAGGTACACCGCTTCCTCCTGTAGCTGAGCTGCCTCCATACTGTACGGTTGCTTTTACAACGAATACATCCGGCATGGTAATTGGCTGGCCGTTATAGCTAGCATTCTCAAATCTCAGTCTGAGCTCCTTATTCATTGGCATATTTTCATCACAGAAGGAATAATTCCAGCCATTATCGCTTGTTGCGCTTGCAATATCTATCTCCACCGAGAATTCATAGCTATAGTCGGCAGAGTAAAGAACAAGGCTGGTTCCCTGATCAAGCACATAATATTTGTCAAGCTTCAAATTAATATCAAGCCTGTGATCCGCCTGAGAATAGGATAATACCGACAGTTTCGAATATATGGTGTCTGTTCTGATATTTATCGCATCCACTATAACATCAGTCTGCTCACCAAAGACCTTGTATCCTATTTTTAACAGATACGGTGTATCCGGAGTTAGACCGTATATATCCATGGAATTACCGGTTGGATCAAGTATTACTCTTATCTCATCGGAGCTAGGATCCCATGAGTTCGAAACAACCGGAATTAAGCTGACAAAGCTTTCTCCAAATGAACCCTCAGGGTCTGATATCATATAATTTACAGTTATACGGTTAGCGTAGATAGCCACACCTCTCAGGCTGATATACTTTTGCAATGGCTTACGGAACAAATCCAGAAAGTCTCCTTCAGCTCCGTCACCGCCTCTGCCGCCGGCTCCTCCGTTGCCGCCTTTACCACCGGCTCCTCCGGGTCCTCCGGGTCCGCCATTGCCTCCATGGCCACCATGACCGCCGGCTCCTCCGGCTCCACCGGTTCCGCCAATTCCGCCGTCGCCGCCTCTGCCGCCGTCACCGCCGGCTCCTCCGTCGCCACCGTTTCCTCCGGTTCCGCCTGCTCCGCCCATGCCACCGGCTCCTCCGGCTCCACCGGTTCCGCCTGCTCCGCCGGTTCCGCCTTTGCCACCGCTTCCTCCGGTTCCGCCGTCGCCGCCTCTGCCGCCGGAGCCACCGCGAATAACCAGATGGATTACATCCTGTGTTTCTTCCTTAACCTCTGTGGTGGATGCAAGATATTTCTCAATAAAATCCGAATATTCATTGCTGCTGCCGCTAATCGCCTTCAGGTTCATATTATTGTCGCCAAAATACAGCATCTCCCTGGCTACATCAAATTCCAGCGTCTGTCCCAGTAGCCCTATCGGAGTAATTGTTTTGGTATTCAGCCTGTTATTCTGCAACAGAGCATTACCTATCTTGTCTATGATGACATACAGATAATAGCTGGTGTTTATACTTCCGTCAGACGATTTTATTTTTTCGCCGGTTATCAGATACTTTCGATCACCCAGCTTATAAAAGCCATCTGTATTTAAATCATAGAGCTCCATTATTTCATCAAGCTCGGCTACACTTCCGTCCTCAAAGACCTGATAGCCTCCGCCAAATGTCCGCAGCAGCCCTCTGGTGGGATCATATACCACCGCCTGTTTTCCCAGGCAATATTCACTTTTGTCGGCTAATCTCAGATAATAATTGCCGTCCCATTTCTGCTTTATTTCTCCATCAGAAGGCAGTATAATGCTTCGACTATTATCATCATGTACAATGCTGTTGGCTGCCAGCGCATAGGACTTTGGCTGATTTCTGGTCTGCTTAACAACCATAGTCACTATAAGTCCTATTATCAAAACCGATAAGGCGCCAAAGATATAAAAGGTTATTAAGCTCCTTCTATCTAATTTGCGCATTAATACTCCCTCCATTAATAGTTTTTGAACAAGGTAAGAACCCTTTCATCGGCAATATTCATATCTTCGTCATAAAATCTTATCTGAATATTATATACTCCTGTTTTAGAGAACTGATAGTTCAGCCGGTAAAGCATTCTGTCCCCTGCAGCTCTCGGTTCAAAGAGCTCATTATAAGTTGCGCTTACTCCCTGTTCATTTATTACTACATAGCTCACCCGCTTAATCTTATCGAGATTAACCGAATTGGTAAAGTAAATACCTGCGGTCTGATTATCTATCTGGGCAATCTGCACATCACCTATGGCATATCCCTTATCCCCCAAAGGATAGCCAACTACGCTGTACCTCTGGTTCTCACTGCTCAACTCTTCACCAATAGGACTAAACTGCCCTGTATTGGCCAAATCATACACCGTATAAATCTGCAGTATTGCCCTGTCACCTTCAGAAACATCTACTTCTATATCCGGTGATGCAGTGGTTATTGAAAATGACATTTGCTTATATATCTCAGGGGTTATATCATGTCCTAAGCCGTTTATTACCTTAATCCTGTATCTGCCATTCACAATAACCTTGTCCGGATCCAGTATAAAAATGCTGAATTTAACCTTATTCGTATCCGGCGTTACTCTGACATTGTAGAAGGGTACGCTCAGGGAAGGAATATTCAGCTTCACATATACAGGATCTCCCAGCTCAACGTCAGAACTTGTCTTTGATACCGGCCTGATGCGAACGTAATATTCATTACTGTCAAACGGGAAATATACATCCGTTCCGTTCTCTTTCCATTTGAACTGGCCGGGCGTGAGCAGGATCTTCACATCCATTTTTTCAGAATATACCGGTGGTGCTATAATATTGCTTCTGAACTCCTCATAGCTCATTATCGGACTAAAGCTGCCATTCACCATCTTGCCGAAGGTATATTCAATATTAAAACCTAAAATCTGATTCAGGCTGTAGCTTAGCTGTATGTATTTATTTGAATACGATTCTGCCACATATTTTATGGATACATCTCTGATTTCAACCTTGTCGCTTATAGTAAAGGTATAAAGATTGGCCTCCGGCTCAAAATCAGGTATATACATGTTAATCGGATAGACCTTATCTTCCGTGGCTGCATTAATATAATACAGCTTGATTCCGTACTTTTTATTTTGCTCAAGTCCCTCAAACACTGTCACGTAATCACTTTTACCGATTTCGATTACTTCTTCCATTTTTCTTCCCGTGGACCTAATCGTACCGTCATCATTTATCTCAAACAGCTCCAGAATCATTTTTTTGCCCTTAACCTCGTTATTCATAAGGACATCATCCTGTCCATATAGCTTCCAGTTAACAATTGCCGAATCCGGAGTCGCTATGATCGTTAAATTCGGGCCATCATTAAGCAATACCATTGGAGTAATTTTTGTAAATTTGAATGAAAATGCCTCTCCCTCGCCCTCATATTTTATCTGTGCACTGGTTGTTTTCTTAAAGCTAACAACAGGCTTGTCGTTTAAATCATTTAGCTTTGAACCTGTTGAGCCTATAGCAAAATTAAACCTTCCTGTATGATTGGTATTTATCTGACTGGTATAATCCACTGGTATAGCGGTAACGAGTTTATTATTATTTGATAAATCAGTTATTTTGTCAATCCGGAAATACGAGTCCATTGCCTTGCCTCCGGTATTCTCCGTTATACCGGTGTTGGTGGGGTTAAGGGTAATATAATTACCTTTGCCCTCCGCCTTCATCACCTGCAGGGCCACATTTTCCTCGGGGCCGACGGCAAATCCGATTGTTCCGTTATCAAAAATTGCATTTACAGTGACAATGATCGTATAGTCCTTTAGACTATTCCCCGGTTTGTTTAATGAATTGTAGCTCAGAAAGGCAACAGCTGTATTTCCGGTAATTTCATAAAAATTAACTATTTCTTTGACCTCTCTGCTTGATGAGGTATTAGTTTTTGCCGTCACCTCAAGAGCAACCACCCTTGACAGCTGACTGAGATTTGCATCCGAATCCGTTACTTCTATTATTAGTCTGTTTCTTGCATTATCATCAGTTATGCTATAGGATAATGTACCTTGCCTGAAATCCTGTTCGGTATATTTTCCTTCAAAGTAATAGTTCAGAAGAGGCACCGTCTCGTTTTCATCACTGTAGGCATTATTTTTATATGGTCTATAGGTAATGCTGACCGCATACCTGTCGCCCCGGTTAAGATCATTAATTTTTAATTCACTGCCGTTGTTAAGATCTCTCTTCAGGCTGGGCCTTTCCGTATCGTTTATTTTGACCATGAAGCTGCCCGGTACCGCATTTTCATCGGGAGAATTAATATAATACCTCCAGGTGACTGAATTCTCATTGCTTGTCCACGGATACAGGTAAAATCTGGGCTTCTCGTATGGAGCAGAGGCCGTTTCTGATCTGATAACAACATCAGACCTTAAATCATCCGGGAAATATCTGATTTCACCTCCGGATCCTGTCTGCTTCAGCTCTGCCCTGTATGTAAAGACAAATTTGCTGCCTCTGGACATATTTGTTTCCGGATCGCCAAGCACAAATATGGCATGGGGAACAGTACCGCCATCGGTCATTTTCATTTCAGCCTTATAAATTATTTTTCCGCTGGCTTCAGCTTCCGAATAAAAGCTCCGCGCATCCGGATAAAGCTCCGGTTTATAATCCGCCTCTTCAAAAACATAGTATATGAATCTGTCCACCAGGGCCGCACTGCTGTCAAAATATGCCGCGCTGACCTCATAGCCCAATATGGTATCGGAAGCATACTTTTCGTATGCGCTGGTATTGGTAAAATATGTCTTGTACTTATTAAGATTATTCAGGGTTATAGGTGTTACAACAAGACCGTTATTTACATTTATATAGTCAAGGTTGGGTAATGTAGCCTGCTTGGTAAATGTCGCTACATTGTTGTAAACCTTAAATTCATTTCTGTATTCCGTATAGTCATGGACCAGCTTGATTTCAACAGTATATATTGAAGCAACCTCGGCAGGGGTTACCCCAAAGGTTTCTTCCGTTATCAGCAAGCTGTTATCACCATAAACCATATCGGCTATGGTGCTGTTATATACATTATCCGGATTAGTCCTATAGTTATTGTCATAGAAGGAGCACTGTCTGACAGGCCTGCTGTTTCCTACCGCACTCTGATCTCCGTTATATAAATTCAGCTCCATGTAATAAATCGTGCTTGCCTCATAGCTGGAATCCTCTCCTGCATCCTTCAGATTTATTCTGAAACTTATGGCATGAGAAGGATCATCGACCGAGCTTATAACTGCCCTGAACTCGTTCGGCTTATCTGTTTTGACTATGGCATTTCCCAGTAATTGGTTCTTTCTGTCTCCCAATGTATCATTCAGGTCAACAGTTCCCCATACGCTGATAGTGTAATTGGCATCGGCCTGAAGTCCATTGGTGTCAAAAGGAATAATATAATACTTCGTTCCATCCGTTTCCGTAAGCTCCTGCAGCTCTGTATAAGAGAAGGATTTTACTTTTCCTGCCGAATCTATACATTGAACAATCAGCGGGTTGTTACCGTTTATTGTTATTTTTGAGCCGTTTGATAATAATCTTATGTTTCCTACCAGTCTGTCGTGCCTGGTCTGCTCCTCATCCTTTTCAAATATAACGGTCGGATATTTTGAACCCTCCATGCTGAATATGTCAGAAAACGCACTTGCTACCGTAACCATTTTTTCATTGTCATAGCACTCGGCAACAATTCTGGCACGATACGAATAGCCATATCCGCCCTTTATGTCTATTCCGTCCACATAGAATGGGATTAATTCATTGCTGGCGCTGTAAATCTGCTTTACCAGCCTGCTGCCGTCATATGTATTCTCATATATTTCATACCTGTACCTGATAATTGCATTATCGATATCGTCTACACTTTCAAGCTTGACATCAAAGGTGGTGCTTCTTCTGTTAATAATTACTTCCGGCTCGCCCAATACAGGCATCCTCTTCAATGTCCAAAGCTCAAGATCAGCTATTAACGGAGGGGTTACCAGGTTTGAATCATAACCAACCCTGATATCCACTACCTTTACCGTATAAGATTTATTTGCTTCCAGACCTGAAAATTCAATAATATCACCGTCCGGGCTTTCAGCCTGACTTATATTTATCAGACTGGTCATAACTGGTGTTCCCGTGCTGTCTACCAGCTGCAGGCTTGCATCTTCTATCTTAGTATTTGTTTCTTTCTTTATCTTTACCTTTATTGCAAGTGAGTTTACGCCGGCCGAATACTTTTCAATGGTAAGTCCTATACCGTCGGTTACAAACAGCTTGTTAACAAATATTCTGGAATAGGCAGCATTATCAACATAATAATCGGCAATAATTACAAGCCGGTAGTCTTTATTTGGCAATAATAAATTACATTCAACATCAAATACTCTGTTACTGGAGTCTACATAGTCTCTGTATACCTGAATGCCCGATAAATTCTCAATTATCTGAATTTCAAAGGGCTTTAGGCTGTCCAGCCTGCTTTCATCATCAGTAACTGTGATTGTAGCCTTGACACTGTTAGAGCCCACCTGGAAATCGGCAATTTCAAATTTAGGCAGTTGAACATTCTTAATTGGTTCAATGCCTCCACCAGTTTCTCCATCCTCAATAAGCTCATCTCCGCTCTTGCCATCGGCTCCCTTGGCTCCGTTGGCACCGGCAGCACCTCCAGGACCGGCAGGTCCCGGTGCACCGGCTTGTCCATTTTGTCCGGAAATACCAGGCTCTCCGGGCTCTCCGGGCTCTCCGGGCTCTCCGGCTTCTCCATTGGCTCCCTCTATACCGTCCTTACCCTTCTTACCATCGTTTCCTTTTTCACCGTCTTCACCGTCTTCACCGTCTTCGCCCTTGATGCCACTCTCTCCATCGATGCCCCTTTCTCCTGCTGTTCCCTCGAGTCCGTCTTCTCCGTTATTTCCTGATGCGCCGTCTTCACCGTCAATTGTCGTAATATCAAATTCAGGCACTCTGGCCATCTTGTTCTT
>JAAZDK010000064.1 GCA_012512855.1 Clostridiales bacterium | reverse complement strand
GTGCCGAAGCCGGGCGAGGAGGGTGAAATCTGTATAAGAGGAACCTCATTGACTCTGGGCTATTACAACAATTTTGAAAAAACTGCCGAGGTCTTCGTACAGAATCCACTCAACAAGTCCTATCCGGAGCTGATATACAGGACAGGCGATATAGGCAAATACAATGAATATGGCGAGCTGGTGTTCGTATCCCGCAAGGATAACCAAATTAAGCATATGGGACACCGCATTGAGTTGGGAGAAATAGAGATGGCGGCAAGCGGAATGGATGGAATGAAGAGCGCCTGCTGCATATTTGATGATATAAAGAAGAAAATAGTACTCTATTATGTAGCTGACGCACCCGCCTCTGAGCTAGCTGCCTATTTAAAGAGCAAGCTGCCCAGATATATGGTGCCGAATGTAATTGAAGCCCTGGAGCGGATGCCTCTGACTCCCAACGGAAAAATTGACAGAGTTTATCTGAAGAGCAAATATATGACGGAAAAGGCATAACTATTTCAGTGTTATAAAAGTTGACAGTCTATAAGACGGTAACTATAATATTAGCGAATATGATGAAAGGCAGGAACAATTATGGATACTATACTTGAAATTTTAAGAGGATTACATCCGGATATTGATTTTGAAAGCTGTGACAGTCTGGTTGATGATAAAATCATTGATTCATTTGATATTGTATCAATAATATCTGATTTGAATGATGAATTTGACATCACCATTCCGGCTGAGGAAATAGTACCGGAGAATTTTAATTCCGCCAAGGCTATATATGCCATGGTGGAAAGACTTATGGAAGAGTAAAAGCTACGAAGGATTAGAGGACATATATGCTGTTTACAACATCACGATTTATATTTTTCTTGCTGGGAGTTATCCTGATATATCAACTGCTGCCGCAGAAATTCAGATGGATATGGCTGTTGATTTCAAGCTATATCTTTTATTGCTTTTCAGGTATAAAGCATTTGATATACATAACTGTCACAAGCTTCTCCACATATCTGGCAAGTATAATGCTTGACAGAATACAGAAGGAACAGGCAAGCTATCTTAAGGAAAACAAGGAGAGCCTGTCAAGGGAGGAACGCAAGGCCTATAAGGCAGCCATGAAATCCAGGCAGAGAAGATGGCTGGTATTGTGTATGCTCTTGAATTTTGGTATACTTGCCGTTTTGAAGTATACTGATTTCATGATAGCCAATATTAATGGTATACTGGGTGCTGCTGGCAGCAAAAGGCAGCTGGCCTTTATGAACTTTGTCCTGCCGCTGGGAATATCCTTTTATACCTTTCAGACTATGGGTTATCTGATTGATGTATACCGTGAAAAATATCCGGCTGAGAAAAATCCCTTTAAGCTGGCCTTGTTCACCTCGTTTTTCCCGCAGCTTATCCAGGGACCCATCAACCGTTTTGATGAATTAAAGGAAAGCTTGTTTGCCGGCAGAAAGCTTACTATAAATAATGTATCCTTTGGAACTCAAAGAATACTCTGGGGCTTTTTCAAAAAGCTTGTAATTGCCGACAGACTGCTGGTAGCTGTTTCTACGATAATACATAATACTGACGAATATCAGGGAGTTTATGTTCTTGTCGGCATGTTTTTCTATGCAATAACCCTTTATGCCGATTTTACCGGAGGAATAGACATAGCTATCGGCGTGGCTGAAATTTTTGGAATACCCTTCAGGGAGAACTTTGAACGTCCCTTCTTTTCGAAATCCATCGCTGAATACTGGAGAAGATGGCATATGTCCTTAAGCTCCTGGTTCCGTGATTATATGTTTTATCCGATTTCAGTAAGCAAGCCAATGCTTGATCTGTCCAAGTTTTGCAGAAAGCATGTTGGAGATTGGCTGGGCAAAAGAATACCGATATACCTGGCTTCAATCATAGTATGGTTTACTACCGGTATATGGCACGGAGCAGCATGGAATTTTGTAGTATGGGGACTTTTAAACTGCCTGGTGATATTGGTATCACAGGAATGCACTCCTTTGTATGAAAAATTTCATAACAGGTTAAAGGTGGGAAACAGCTTTTGGTATCGTATGTTTCAGGTGCTGCGCACCTTCTGGCTGATGAGCTTTCTGCGTACCCTTGATTGCTATCAGAATGTCGGATTGACCTTCAGGATGTATTCAACCATATTTACCAGATTCAACCTGATGGAATTGTTCCGGGGCGGTCTGATGAAGCTGGGTCTGACCCGGTATGATTATATCGTGTTGGTACCGGCTGTCTGCCTCCTGCTGCTTGTCAGTCTGACAGGACGCAAGGGAAGTGTACGAAAGCAATTGTCGGCAAAGCCGGTGATGGTCAGATATCTGGTTTATTTTGCAATATTTTTGGCTGTATTGATTTTGGGTGCATACGGTGTTGGCTATGATTCAAGCCAATTCATATATAGCCGTTTCTAGCTATGGTTTTAGTTAATTGATACGGAATGGATGAAGCTTCATGAAGGTAAAAAGGATTATGAGTAAATTAAAGTTTTTAATGCATAAGAAATTTCTGGCTAATCTGGCGGCAGTAAGCATAGCTTTGCTTATCATAATACTGCTGCAGAGCCTGCTTATGCCTAAATATGTAACGGCCATCCCTGAGGGCAATCTGGTAAGAGAGTATTATGATGAGGTCAAGAAGCATGATCTGATATTCATAGGTGACTGTGAGGTCTTTTCAAACTTTTCCCCTGTAACCCTATGGGAGAAATACGGAATCACAAGCTATATCAGGGGGAGCGCCCAGCAGCTTGTATGGCAGTCATATTATCTGCTGAAGGAAACGCTGACATATGAAAAGCCTAAGGTTGTAGTTTTTAATGTACTGGCTCTGAAGTATAATGAGCCACAGAAGGAGGCCTACAACCGCCTGACCCTTGACGGAATGAAGCTGTCGCCTATAAAGCTTGAGGCCGTAAAGGCCTCCAAAATGGAGGATGAGTCCTTTATCTCATATGTATTTCCTATCTTAAGATACCATTCAAGATGGAGCGAGCTTACGGCGGAGGATTTTAAATATATATTCAAGAGGGATACCGTATCCCATAACGGCTTTCTAATGAGGGTTGATGTAAAGCCGGTTACCACAGTTCCCGAGGGCAGGAAGCTTGCAGATTATCAGTTTGGCGAAAACAGCTATGCTTATCTTGACAAGATAACCAAGCTATGCAAGGATAACGGTATTGAGCTGATTTTGATAAAATCACCCAGTATATATCCTTATTGGTATAAGGAATGGGATGAGCAGATGGTAGCCTATGCCGAGAAAAATAACCTGAGATATATTAACTTCCTTGATCTGACTGATGAGATAGGCATTGATTACAGTACAGA
Source organism: Clostridiales bacterium (assembly GCA_012512855.1). Lineage (GTDB taxonomy): Bacteria > Bacillota > Clostridia > Lachnospirales > Lachnospiraceae > Mobilitalea. The sequence goes on along the minus strand of JAAZDK010000064.1, from coordinate 1,152 downwards.
CACATATGATGCGGGGCTTCATCTTAATCTGTCGGGAGCTGAAAAGCTGTCGGATTATTTTGGCAGGATACTGAAGGATGAGTATGGCCTTGAGGATCACAGGAATGATGAGGAGTACCGGCAGATATGGGAGAAGAAGGTCGACTTCTATTATGCCATGAAGGAGGACCAGTACCGGGAGCTTAAGGAGTATGGTTATCTGAAAAGCTATGGTGCTGCAAGTCCTGATAACTAAGAATGGTGGATAAACTACGATATTAAGGAACACTAGTATTCTTAGAATATAGGATAACTAAGGGTATTAAGGATAGTTAAGATATTAAAGATAACTATGATACTAAGATAGATAAGGTTTTTGGATTATAAGCTTTACTCTGATAATAATAGAGGCAGAGAATAAAGGCAGATAAGAAGAAAATAATAGACAGCGCGATAAGGAGGATTATATATGAAGAAGAGATTACTGATAGTTATGCTGGCAGCCTTGCTGCTGGCGGCTTGTTCAAAGGATAAACAGCCGGATACAGGCAATGTAGAAAACACTGCAAACGAGACTGCAAATGAGAATAAGGCTGATAGCGGTGATACTGACAGCGATAAAACAGCGGTGGTAGCAGAAGGCTTTTCCTTTAAGGTAAATGATGTTGTTATTCCTATGAATGTTGATGTGACTCCCATCATAGAAGCACTGGGAGAGGCTAATTCATATTTTGAGGCACCAAGCTGTGCCTTCCAGGGATTGGATAAAATCTACAGCTACAGCGGCTTTGAGATTAATACTTATCCGAATGGCGAAAAGGATTATATATCCAGCGTCTATCTGAAGGATGATTCGGTTGAAACAGACAAGGGTATTTTCATAGGATCAAGCCTTGAAGATGTCAAGAAGGCATATGGTGATAATTACACTGAAAAAAACGGTGAGTATGTTTATACTCTGGGACAGACAAGGCTTTCATTCCTTATCGAGGATGGCTATGTTTCAGCAATAACCTATTCTGCTATAGTTGAGGGCCTGGATAATTAGGATGGCGGATTTTCTGAAGGCAGGTATATAAAAAGGCCTGTAAGTGGATGTGTGATGAATAAGGCAGAGTAGTTGAAGGCTAGGTATAGAATAAGGCTAATTAATAGAATAAGGTGAAGTAGTAG
>JAAZDK010000063.1 GCA_012512855.1 Clostridiales bacterium | reverse complement strand
GGCGGCAGTTCTGATAGATGCGGATACAAAGGAGATTTTATATTTTAAAAACCCTGTTATGACCATGTTTCCTGCCAGCACCTCCAAGCTGCTGACATCACTGGTGGCTCTTAACTGGTGTGAGGTTGATGAGCATGTTACAATTGGTGAAGAAATTGCAATGATTGCATCCGATTCTACCAAGGCAGGCCTGAAGAAGGGACAGGTCCTTACAGTACATAATTTATTGGAAGGAATGCTGTTACCGTCAGGCAATGATGCCGCATATGCGATAGCGGCCTATGTGGGTAGAAAATCTCTGGACAACCCTGATGCTACGAAGGAGGAGGCAATAGCCGAGTTTGTCCGTCTGATGAATAAGGAAGCCGAGCGTCTGGGAGTTAAAAATTCATGCTTTAAAACTCCTGATGGTTATGATGCAATAGGACAATATACAACAGCTTACGACATGGCCTTAATTGGTGTGGCAGCAGCCAACAATCCTATCATAGTTGAGATATGCGGGAAAAGAAGATCCAGCAATACCTATGTTAGTGGGGAACAGGTTACCTGGACTAATACCAACAAGCTGATAAATCGTGATTATGGTGAGCTGTATTATTCCGATGCAATCGGACTTAAAACAGGTACCACGACACTTGCGGGAAAAAATCTTGTAGCAGCAGCCAGAAGCAATGGAAGAACTGTTGTATGCGCAGTTATGGATTCAACCACAGAGGGGAGATGGAAGGATGCTATAAAGCTCCTTAAATATGCACTGAAGTAGCAGATGCAGCAGGCCGGTCCGCTGCATTAATACACAAATGGAGGTAAAAAAGGTGGTTCAGTATAATTATATTCCAAATGATAACATGCAGTCGGATTTGTCTGAGACTAATTCGGCTGTTAAAATAATCAGCAGGACATTTTTTGCGGTATTCGCTCTTGCCTCGGCAGCATTTTTAACTCAGTTTATTACTCAAATGCTTGTAACAGCCTTAAACCCAGGGATTGCAGAAGAAAACTGGTATTTGGCTCTATTGACAATATTATCCTTTGATGTTATTGGCTTTCTGCTTTATTATCTTGTTATCAGAAGAATACCCGACAGCCCTAAAAAGGAGGTTAAAAAGCTTAAGCCCTCGGCTTTTATAATGTTTTTCTTTATATGCACAGCTGCTATGTATATAGTAAGTTTACTGACGCAGGTAATTGTTTTTGTAATCAGTATAATAAAAGGCGGTGAGGTAGTTAATCCTCTGACTGAAGTAATGCTGAAAGAAAACAGCATCTTAACATATATATATATGGTTTTAATTGCGCCGATTATAGAAGAGCTGATTTTCAGAAAGTATATGCTTAACAAGCTGAGAAGGTTCGGGGATCTGCCGGCCATTCTGATAACCGGGCTTTCTTTTGGAATAATTCATTTTAATTTACATCAATTTTTTTATGCGGCTGTATTGGGCTTTTTATTTGCATACATAACTATTCGCAGTAATACAGTAAAGTATTCAATAATTTTGCATATGATGATAAATTCAATCGGTGCTATAACTTCATTTTTTGTACTGAAGGAGAGCGTCAGTATTATTGCAGTGATGCTTTTAACCTTGTGGGTTTTTACTGCCATAATACTTGGAATTGTGTTCTTTACTTTGAATTTTAAGAAAATAAGATTTGAGCCGGCAATGGTACCAATCAGGGCAAGAGCAGTATTCCTTAATCCGGGATTTTTCCTGTTTATTTTCATTGGAATAGTAATGTTTGTTATAACTACATTGGCATGACAGGCTGATTCTGCGTGCGGTAAAAGGAGCTGAAAACAGGCACCACAACACTTGCAGAAAAAATCTTGTGGCAGCAGCCAGAAATAACAAAAGAGCTATTTTGTGCGTATCATGGATTCTACTACGGTAGGAAGATGGAAGGATGCGATTAAGCTCCTTGTATACATACTGAAGTAGAGGATTGCTTTTACTGCTGCACTAAATATTAATATACAGATGGAGGAAAAAGATGGACCAGTATAATTATATTCCAAATGATAACATGCAGGCGGAATTGCCAGAGGATACTACGAAATCTGCAAAAATAATCAGCCGATCTTTTCTGGCAGTGTTCGTTCTTACATCAGTAGCATTAATAACCAAGTATGCTATAAATTGGATTGTAACTGCCATAAAGCCTGAGATCGTAGAAGAAAACTGGTATGTAGCCCTAATGGCAATATTATCCTTTGATGGTGTTGGCAGATGCAAAAATAAGCTTGGAATATATGCTTTAAAAATGAAATGTTGGAGTATTTTTCATACTCCAACATTTATTCATTTCAGATTTATTGCCCTTTTTATAATTGTAATAAATTCAATCTTATCTTATATAGTATTTCAGTCTTTCTTACATAATACATGCTTTATATTGCATAAAGAATTAATTTATAATCCATCACTTATTTAATCACCCAGAAAGCTTACACGCAGATTTCCGCTGCTGAGGCTGGCAGAAATGCTCCTGTCGCCATCATTATCTACTATCAGCTTGTCATCATATTTTTTGCTGTTTACGGTGATTTTTCCATAGGAAGTTTTAAGATCCATTGAATAATCAACTTCACTGCCGGCAAGCTCCAGGCTGATGTCGCCATAGCTGTTGCTCAGATCCAGCTTCCTTATATCTGATTTGTCGACAGTCAGATTGCCGCTGCTCAGCTTTGCATTAAATCTGTCTGCAGTAATTTCTCTGCAGTCTATATCACCATAGGAATTGTTAATTACCAGGTGTTTTACATATAGCTCATCTATTTTGGCATCTCCGCTGGACATGCTGATATCTATTCTGTCAAAGCTAAATTCGGCTGGAAGCCTGCTTTCACCAATGTTAACATCAGTTAGCTTCAAATCACCATATGAGTTATTGTAATCTAGCTCTCCCACATGGATGCCTGTGATGGTGCTGTTGCCTGAGGAAAGCTTTATTGTCGCCTCGGCTGCCGCACAGTCTGTCATAGTCAAATCTCCATATGAGAGATGAGCCTTAAGATTTTTTGCTGTAAAGCCTGAGATGCTCACATCACCATTGGCGTTGTGCAGCGATACTCTGTCCAGGAGAGCGTCCTTTGGCAGATACAGCCTGACTATGTTATGCGGATTGAAGTTTATGCTATATGAATTTGGTATGGATTTATCATCGTCAAATGTTAATTTGCCACCCTCAAGCAGGTATTCAGGCTCGCTTTCCCAATACAGGTAGTTAATTTCAATATAATAATCATCAGCCTGGACGATTTCGATATCGGCTATTCGGGTGTTGATTTCAATTGCGTCTATCGGTTGAATTAGTGATTTCTCCAGCTTGAAATTTTTTGCATCCTCTTTTCTTAACAATTTGTTACCCACTCCTGAAACAATAATTTTTCTTGAGCAACCGAAAAATAATGCTGCCATTAGCAAGGCCAGCAGCGAAAATAAAATGGCTTTGTTGTTGAACATAAGGATTATACCTCCGCATATTTTACAGTTATTTCTTGCCGTTCTAATGTTTATGTGCATTAGTATTGGAAAAATGATACTTTCTTAAATATACGGTTTGCCATAAAAAAAGTCAAGAAATAGATTTCTGCGAACTGACGTTAGCAAGCTCGCCTGCCTTAAGCAGCAGCTGCTAAGCTGTGACTGTAATAGCTTATCAGCTTATCATCGAGTTAATATTTTATACTAATATTTATAATCTACTACAAAAGCATAAATATATTAAACATGGCAAAACGTGTTATAATACTTTATTATAATATAAAACCCAACTGAAAAGGAGTTGTAGCTATGATTAATTTTACCTTCTATAGTCCAACATATTTTGTGTTTGGCAAGGGAACCGAAAAAGAAGCGGGACATTATGTAAGAAGATTTGGCGGAAGCAAAATTTTGATACATTATGGCGGCGGTTCTGTGGTGCGTTCAGGCCTGCTGGACAGAGTAAAGGCTTCTCTCGACAAGGAGAATATTAAATATATTGAACTGGGTGGTGTACAGCCTAATCCAAGAAGTGGCCTGGTTTATAAGGGTATAGATTTATGCAGGCAGGAAGGAGTGGATTTTATCCTTGCTGTCGGTGGAGGAAGCGTTATCGATTCAGCCAAGGCAATAGCTGCTGGTGTGCCATATGACGGTGACTTTTGGGATTTCTTTGAAGGAAAGCCGGTTGAAAAAGCCTTGAAGATAGGAACCATATTGACGATAGCAGCCGCAGGCAGCGAGGGATCAGGTGATACCGTTGTAACCAGGGAGGAGGGCATGCTTAAAAGAGGCGCCCATGGTGAAGCGCTGAGGCCTTCTTTTTCTATATTAAATCCGGAGCTTACCCAAACCCTGCCTGCCTATCAGACTGCTGCAGGAGCAACTGATATAATGGCCCATGTTTTTGAAAGATATTTTACCAATACCAAAGAGGTTGAAATAACAGACAGGCTTTGCGAAGCAATACTCCTTACCATGATCAAGGAGGTGCCCAGGGTAATAGCCGATCCCAATAATTACGAGGCAAGAGCTAACATTATGTGGGCAGGAATGGTAGCCCATAACAATTTGGTAGGAGTAGGCCGTGTTCAGGATTGGGCCAGCCATGCCCTTGAGCATGAGCTGTCAGCCTTGTATGACGTAGCTCATGGAGCAGGACTTGCGGTAATTGTGCCTGCCTGGATGACTTATGTTATGAAGCATGATATAAACAGATTTGCTCAGCTGGCTGTCAGGGTTTGGGGAGTGGATATGAACTTTGCCAACCCTGAGGAAACAGCATTGGAGGGCATCAACAGATTCAAGCAGTTCCTTAAGTCTATAGGAATGCCGATAAGCTTTAAGGAGCTTAATGCAAGAGAAGAGGATATACCTCTTATGGTAGACAAGCTTGGTCTTGGAGAGAACAGGACCTTAGGTAATTTTGTAAAGCTTACTGCCAGAGATGCTGAGCAGATTTATCGTCTGGCTCTGTAAGAGGCTTTAATTTGATTTAAAATGGCATCGGATGCACCTGTAGCGGGGGAAGGTAAGCTACGGGTGCATTTTTTTAAAATCCTGCAATTTTTTTTATAGAATATAAGCCCTATAAAATATAAGGCCATCATAATAACCCTTTACAGCTTTTATAATAATATAATATTATCTCTTGTTTATTTTGCCGGTACAAGGATAATATTTTAATGCTAGTCTAAATCTCTTATCCAGTGTTATATCAGCCATACGGAAATGCACCCGCTTGCATTTTTGTGGCTGCTTTATATAACAAAAAAGAGTAATACCGTTTATATATTTTGATATAACACATGCATTGCTATTGTATATTGCAACTACAGGATAATTTAACTAATATATTGATTATTTTGGCTGATATGTTAAAATTGATAGAAATCTATTTTCCGTCAGACAGCCACTTTTTTCTTTTTGATTGTCAATCGTCAGCTTTGAAGCTTGATTGTAATGGAAGGAGAAGACATTTTGACAGATTTTCTTGTAAAAATTTTTGTAAAGGATTATATGAATACGGATAACGCAAAGGTGCGTTCGAGTTATGGTATTTTGGCATCTGTTGTGGGACTTATCTGCAATCTGGCCCTGAGTGCTGTCAAAATAGTAATCGGAATGATAATTAACAGTATTTCTGTTATGGCGGACGGCTTTAACAACCTGTCGGATGCCGCATCCTCTGTAATAGGCTTTATTGGCATAAGTCTGGCAAAAAGACCGGCGGACAAGGAGCATCCCTTCGGTCATGGCAGATTTGAATATATAAGCGCCCTGGTGGTAGCAATTTTAATTATTCAGGTTGGACTTGAGCTCTTTCAAAGCTCGTTGCAAAAGGTGCTCAGCCCGGAACAAATCAGCTTTAATCCGATACTTACTGCGGTTTTGTTTCTATCCATATTTATTAAGCTTTGGCTGATGCTTTTTAACCGTAAACTGGGGAAAAGGATAAATTCATCAGTAATGATGACCAGCTCATATGATGCAAGAAATGATGTAATAATTACATCTGCTACCGTTGCTTCAGCTATATTAGCAGCTGTGACAGGGCTAAAAATTGATGCTTACATGGGGCTGTTGGTATCGGCCTTTGTCATAATATCAGGAATTAAAATAGTCAAGGAAACGATAGAGCCGCTTTTGGGGCAGGCGGTTGAATACGAGATATTTGAGAAAATAACCAGGATGGTTGAAAGCTATGAGGGGATTGTGGGAACACATGATCTGATTATCCATAATTATGGACCGGCTCACAGAATGGCGACTATCCATGCTGAGGTTCCCAATAACATGGATATTGAAAAGGCTCATGAAACAATTGATCAAATTGAGAGGGATGCGCTGGATAAGCTGGATATCTTTCTTGTTATCCATATGGATCCTATAGAGGTGGATGATGAAGCGGTACTTGAGAAAAAGAATATGCTGATGCAAATAATCAACAGGCTTGATGATAAAGCCACTATTCATGACTTCCGGGTTGTAAATGGTGAGCATCATATTAATCTTATATTTGATATGATTGTTCCTTACAGCTACAGTAAATCCCAGGAGCAGGAGCTGAGAATGAAAATAGAGGAAGAGCTTAAAAGGAGGGATGAAAGGTACCAGTGCATAATTACTATTGAGAACAGCTTTATAGCAGATAAAAATAGTAAGGAGTAGTGTGTGTTATGATTATAGACTTCCATACTCATATATTTCCGGATAATATAGCTGAAAAAACAATTAAATTTCTGGAGGAGGAGTGCAACTCAAAGGCATTTACCAACGGAACCCTTAATGCCTTGAAAGAGTCCATGAAGGAAGCAGCTATCGATATATCGGTGGTGCTTCCGGTAGTGACCAAGCCATCGCAATATGATACGGTCAACAGCTTCGCAGCCGCTATCAGTGGCAAGGATGGAATTATATCCTTTGGCGGAATCCATCCTGATTGTGTGGACTGTGAGCAAAAACTGAGAAGGATAAAGGATTTGGGCTTAAAAGGGATAAAGCTGCATCCTGACTATCAGAAAACCTTTATAGACGACCCCAAGATGGTCAATTTAATAAGACAAGCCGTCTTGCTTGATCTGATTGTTATTATCCATGCAGGCATTGACATAGGCCTTCCTGATCCGGTTCATTGCCCTCCTGAGCGGACAGCAAATATGCTAAATCAGATCGATTATGAAAATGCCCGGATTGTACTTGCCCATATGGGTGGCTATTCCATGTGGGATGATGTTGAAAAATATCTGGTGGGCAAAAATGTCTGGTTTGACACCAGCTATTGCCTTGGCAAGATAGATGATGGTCAATTTATTCGAATAGTAAGAAATCATGGGGTCAGACGAATACTCTTTGCCACCGATTCCCCATGGGACGGACAAAAATTGGCACTGGACTATATCAGGACTGTGGGACTAACTGATGAAGAGCTTGAAATCATCCTATACAAAAATGCCGAACGCCTTCTAGGTACGGATGCTGACGGCATGATAATTCAATAGGGTATGAAGCAGGATATTGGTAATCAAAAATGGAATTTATAAATATACATAATAAAAGGGAAATAAAAGTATAGACAGAGTTGTCTTCGTAAAAAAAGTGATATAATACATAAACACGAAATTTATATTGACAAAATATGCCTGATTGTGCATAATATAATAACAAAGTGTATAATATATACATCAATGGTAATAATAGATTACATTCCAACATTGCTTATATCACTATTTCTTTACCATATTATTTCCAAAGTGGAGCCCTCTGGATTGCAGAAATGCAATTGGAGGGTTTCACTTTTTGTAAAGCATTTAAACAGAAAGAAATTGGGAAAAAGGCATATAAAAGGTTATAAAAAAGTTGAAAAAATAAAAAAATAATGCTTGATTATTTGGAGACTATCAGTTATAATATCATTCGTGGCTGACAAATCAGCCAGGAAAAAAGAACAGATTGGGGTATCGCCAAACGGTAAGGCACTGGACTCTGACTCCAGCATTTTAAGGTTCGAATCCTTATACCCCAGCTTCAGCGGGCACCAGTAAAAAGGTGTCCGTTTTCTGTTATCTGCTACTCCGACAAATATGAATATGAAAACATATTTGAGGTGGTAGGCCGGCGCCTGTATGATAATGCCGCTGTGATTGCACATTCAGGCTGGGGTGTAAAAAAGCAGGAGGAGCAAATCTGACAGGCCTGCAAAGCTGCAATGCTTATGAATAATTTCTAAAAATAACGGAACACTATTTTCTAAATCAGTGTAAAGGATGTGATTATATAAGCAAGCAGTCTAATCAGAGATACCGTAAGGAAGCAGGCGACAACCATAAGGAAAGAGCCAAGGATAAGGTTGACAATGCCGTAAAGAATATGCCCAGCAGGGAGGGCTATGGTGACGGTGACCCCTCCGGATATACAAATGCTGCAAACAGGAAAGGTAAATAGTTGTTTCAGACATGCAACAACCTCCGGGAATCAAAAACCGGAGGTTATCTTTATGCGGCTGAAACATTTAACTGAAATTTGGTTATTTTATACTTGCTTTTACCAAATTTTCCTGGCATAATTTCTAGGTTATTATTGATACCATACAGCTTTTATACTATGATTTTTATCGTAAATGTAAATTTTATGGATTGCGGCGACCATTCATGGATTTATAGCTTTTAGAAGCTGATATAATATAAGATATAGCGTTTTTTATATTTTGCGGTAGGCATTTACATAATGAAAGCCAGAACGACTAAAAAATGGAGGAGCTTATGGGAATTAGCATGTTGTTTAACGATGGCTGGGAATTTACCAGGCAGGAGCTTGGCACAAGGATGGAGGACATTATACACAGGGATGAGCTGTGGCAGGCGGTGGACATTCCGCATGACTGGATGATATATGATGCAAAATACTTTTATGAATCCTGCGAGGGCTGGTACAGAAAAAGGTTTGACATAAGACAGTCAAGCCTCTGCAGACGAATAGAGGAGCCGGATAAAACAGGCTTTATACTGCGCTTTGAGGGCGTTTATATGGACTGTACCATTTGGCTGAACGGTATATATGTGGGCGAATGGAAGTATGGCTATTCAACCTTTGAGCTGGAAATTACAGATGCGCTAAAACCCGGTGTAAATGAGCTGCTTGTCAGGGTGGTATTGCGTCTGCCAAACTCCAGATGGTATTCGGGAGCAGGGATATACCGAAATGTCTGGCTGAAGGCGGTGCCGCAGCTTCATTTTGCCTCTGACGGCATCTACATTTCTACCGTAAAAAATGCAACGGATTGGACCGTCAGAGTGCAAGCCGAGCTTGCCTGTCATATAAATAACTGCATTATAAGACATAGCATATTGGATATGGAAGGCAATGCTGTTGCTGCTGCTGAGGGAGGTACCAAGCAGGAGCTTAGTGTGTCAAATCCCCGGCTATGGAGCCTGGATGAGCCGGCTCTATATACGCTGAAATCGGAGCTTATCAGGGACGGCGTTGTTACAGATGTGGAATACAACCGCTTTGGCTTCCGCACAATCCGTTATGATGCAAATGAGGGCTTTTTCCTCAATGATCAGCATGTGAAAATCCATGGGGTCTGCCAACATCATGATCTTGGCGCCTTGGGGGCGGCGGTCAACAGGGCGGCAATCAAAAGGCAGCTGCTAATTTTAAAGGAAATGGGAGTCAATGCAATCCGCACAGCCCATAATATGCCGGCGGTAGAGCTGCTGGAGCTTGCCGATGAAATGGGCTTTCTTATAAACGATGAGGCCTTTGATATGTGGGAGAGGCCAAAGACACAGTATGATTATGCCAGATTTTTTGCCGACTGGGTGGAAAAGGATGTGGCCAGCTGGATTCGCAGGGACAGAAATCATCCGTCTGTAATCATGTGGAGCATAGGTAATGAAATATATGATACCCATGCTGGCGAGCGGGGGCAGGAAATAATGCGTATGCTGATTGAGCTGGTACAAAAACATGACCCATACCGTAATGCCTGGGTGACCTTTGGCTCAAATTATATGCCATGGGAGAATACCCAAAAATGTGCCGACATTATCAAGCTGGTGGGTTATAACTATGCGGAAAAATATTACGAAGAGCATCACGCACAGCACCCTGACTGGATGATATATGGTAGCGAAACGGGATCCGTAGTTCAGAGCCGGGGTATATATCATTTCCCCATAGATCAGGAGATACTCAGCGATGACGATTTGCAATGCTCATCCCTGGGCAACAGCATTACCAGCTGGGGAGCAAGGAGCATAGAAAAATGCATTACTGATGACAGAGACGCGCACTTTAGCGCAGGCATGTTTATCTGGAGCGGCTTTGATTATATAGGGGAGCCGACCCCTTATCATACCAAGAATTCATATTTCGGCCAGATTGATACGGCCGGCTTTAGGAAGGATTCATTTTATATATACCAGGCGGCATGGACGGATTATAAAGCAAAGCCCATGGTGCATATATTCCCTTACTGGGATTTTAACGAGGGCCAGATGATAGATGTGTGCGTTACATCAAACGCTCCTAAGATTGAGCTGTTTGTTAATGGAGTATCCATGGGCAGGCGTGATATAGACCATAAAAAGGGCAAGGAGCTGGTGGCAAAATGGCGGATGCCCTACAAAAGGGGAGAGCTTCGGGCTCTTGCATATGATGAAAATGGCAATGTAATTGCGGAGGACGTCCAAAAATCCTTCTCGGATGCGGCTAAAATTGTACTTACTCCTGATAAATATGAGCTGCTTGCTGACGGTCAGGATATGATATTTGTTGAAATTTCCATGCAGGATAATCAAGGTAATCCTGTCCATAACGCCAATAACCGCATTTTTGTTAATGTTACAGGTGCAGCCCGTCTGGTTGGGCTTGATAATGGTGACAGTAGCGATTATGAATCCTACAAGGGAACAAGCAGAAGGCTCTTTAGCGGCAAGCTGCTGGTTATGCTGGCAGCAAAAACCACACCGGGTGAAATAAGGGTGGAGGTAACAAGTGAGGGTCTGCCGGCTGCTGTTTTGACTCTGAAGGCAAAGGAGAGTCCGGTGCAGGAGGGGATATCAGCCCTGGAGGAGAATTTTAAATCTGAATATATTAAAGAGATACCTGTAAGAAAGCTGGAGATAATATCAAAACAGGGTACTGAGCTTAACTGTAATAATGATGAGCTTGTGCTTGAGCTCAGGATATATCCGGAGAACGCCACATATGATGATATAAGCTGGAGGGTGACGGCAGCAGGCGGCGCTGATTCCAATATTGCTAAAATAGTCGAGGCTGACAGCAGGCATGCAAGAGTAAAGGCTTTGGGGGACGGAAGCTTCTATGTCAGGGCTATGGTAAATAACGGCCGGGACTTTCCAAGCCTGATTTCGATGCTGGATTGCAGGGTGGACGGCTGCGGGCAGGCTTATCTAGAACCATATTCCTTCATCTCCGGCAGCCTTTACAGCAGATGTATCGGTGAGGCAAGCAGTGGTAACGAACGTGGAGTAGCCACTGCCCGTGATGGTGATACTGTGATAATATATGACAATATTAATTTCGGCGATTTTGGCTCTGATACCATTACTCTACCGATATTTGAGCTGGGCAGCGTACCGACACCGATACAGATTTGGGAGGGAGTGCCGGGTCAGAATGGCAGCAGCCTGCTGGGTGACTTTATTTATCATAAGAAATCAATATGGAATACCTATCAGGAGGAAACTTATAAGCTGAGCAAACGATTGAAGGGGATTTGTACAATTTCCTTCCTGTTAAAAAGCAAGGTGCACATTAAGGGCTTTTATTTTGAAAGGCAGATTAAAGCCTATGAACAGCTGTCTGCCCTTGATAACAGCGCCATCTACGGAGACAGCTACCGTATTGAAAGGGACCGTATTGAGGGTATCGGCAACAATGTGACCCTGGTATTTGACAAGATGAATTTTGAAAAGGGGTTGAGCAGGCTGGTAATATGCGGCAGATCGCCGATTGACCTAAACACCATTCATCTGAGCTTTAACGGAGCTGACGGGGAAATAAAGCAGATCGTGGAATTTGAATATTCACAGGATTATGTTGAAAGGGAATTTCTGCTGGAGAATGTAAGCGGAGAGAATACCGTATCCTTTATATTCCTGCCCGGCTGCAGCTTCGATTTCAAATGGTTCCGCTTCATTGAATAAGAGCAACGCATAAAAACCAACAAAAAACTACATATATTTTGTTGGTTTTTATTATTAACAAAGGTTAAAATACATGATAACATACTAGTATACAAGCTTTCTAAAGAGGATTTGATATCTGACCGTATCAGATCACGGTATACACATAACCGCTGATAAAAGCTTTTATCTTATAAGAGCTTTTGCTGCAAATTATGACTATAATATTAGATTTTGGCTAATCTATATTATGTGCATGCATTTTATATGTAGGCGTATTATTGTGACTGCCCAAAAATGTGTATGCCTATAAAATGTGCCTACCCAAAAAATGTGTATCCATAAAATTTACCTGCCTGTAAAATGTGTATGCCAATAAAAAACTGCATGTATATAAAATCTGCATGAGCAAAAAAACAGGCACATTAACGCTTGAAAATAATGCATACACAGCCTATACATAAAGCTGCGATTATATAAACACAAATATTTACTGGCAGCTTGATGGCTTGGCAGCCAAGGGGAATTCAGACAAGAAAGGAGATTATATATTATGAAAATGATTTTGCGATGGTTCGCAGGTGGAGACGACAGTGTTTCCTTAAAACAAATTAAGCAAATACCTGGTGTCAGCGGAATTTGTCCCATGCTGTCGGATATCCCGGTAGGTGAGGTTTGGCCGCTGGAGCGTCTTATGGCCCTGAAGGAGGAAGTTAATTCGGCCGGCTTGGAGCTGGAGGTAATCGAAAGCGTCAATATTCATGAGGACATAAAAAAGGGCCTGCCAACAAGAGACAGGTATATCGACAATTACATTAAAACAATAGAGAATCTGTCCAAAATCGGCGTCAAGTGCTTATGCTACAATTTTATGCCGGTTATGGACTGGATGAGAAGCGAGCTTGCTTATCCGCTGTCGGATGGAAGCACGGCTCTTGCATATGATCATGAAGAGATTTTAAAGATGAATCCTGCCGATATTGCAGACGGAATTCTCAGCAATTCCAAGGGCTATTACATGCCCGGCTGGGAGCCTGAGAGAATGGGGCAGATGGGGGAGGATATAAAATTCTACCAATCAATGAGCACCGAGGATTATTGGAACAATATGAAATATTTCCTTGATGCCGTAATCCCCTATGCGGAGAAATATGATGTAAAAATGGCCATTCATCCCGATGATCCGCCATTTTCGGTATTTGGTCTGCCAAAGGTAATTAACAGCGCCGAAAACATGCGCAAGTTCTTAAGCCTCAATACAAGCAAATACAATGGCTTGACCCTCTGTACAGGCTCTTTGGGTGCCGATCTGAATAATGATATTCCTGCTATAGTAAGGGAATTTGCTGCCCAGGGCAGGATCCATTTTGCCCATATCCGCAACATCAAGCATTCCGAGGATAAGGTATTTACAGAATCAGCCCATCCCAGCCAGTGCGGTGATCTTGATATGTATGAGATTGTTAAAGCCTTTTATGACAATGGCTTTGACGGCTATATCCGTCCGGATCATGGCCGCATGATATGGGATGAGCAGGCAAGACCCGGCTATGGCCTCTATGACAGAGCCCTGGGTGCAACCTATCTTTTAGGCTTGTGGGAGGCCATCGAAAAGTCGAAGAAATAAGCTATGCTTTTTCTGATGTAGCTTTGCCGATATTTTATAATCAGCTGCCGGGTGGTGATTGTTTGCTTATCAGCAAAAAGGATGCAAGAGAAAATGCAAGAGAGTATGCCTTAAGGCAAATTCGTGCAAATATTGAAAATCTTCAGCTAAGGCCTGGTGCTGCTGTCAGTGAAAATAAGCTGGCAAAGGAGCTTGGCATAAGCCGGACTCCTGTCAGGGAAGCGATACAGGAGCTGGTGAAGAATAATCTGATAGAAGTTTACCCGCAGCGTGGTATGACCATAGCCCATATAGACATAAAGCTGGTGGAGGAAATGGCGTTTTTGCGCTGTGTTCTTGAAAAGGCTATAGTTGAGGAGCTTTGTGACTATATAACGGAGGATGGCATAAAGGAGCTGGAGCTTAACATACAGCTTCAGGAGTTCTATGAAAAAAGCAATGACAACCTTAAGCTATATGAACTGGACAACGAGTTCCATAAAACCATGTTTAATTTATGCGATAAGGAAAGGCTCTACAGCCTTATGGAGGCGGCCCAGGTTCATTTCAACAGAATTCGCACCTTGAGTCTGTATTCTGTTAAGGAGCCTAAAAACGTAAAGGAACACAGGGCGATATTTGAAGCTATCAAAGCAAGAAGAAAAACGGAAGCATCCAGGCTTATAGCTGAGCACCTGTCACGCTACAAGCTGGATCAGAAGGAGATCATGAAAAAATATCCGGAATATTTTAAATAGGCTGTTAAGAAAGGCATGGTTAGATATGATATTAAAGCAGGCATGGATTGAAAGAGACAAATGGAATAAGGACTATATTATCCCTTCATATGACAGGGATAGGGTAAAGGCCGAGACGGCAAAAGCACCGGTATGGCTGCATTTTGGCGCAGGAAATATATTCAGGGCCTTTATGGCGGCAGCCATGGACAGGCTGTTGGAAAAAGGGCTAAGCGACAAGGGAATAATAGTATGCGAGGATTTTGATAAGGAGCTGGTGCATCTTGCTTACGAGCCCTATGATTGCCTTAGTCTTTTGGTTACCCTGAAGGCTGACGGCAGCGTGGAAAAGAGGGTTGTAGGAAGCGTTACTGAGGCGGTTGTGGATGAGGAGCGTATGAAGGAATTGTTTTCACTTGCCTCGGTGCAGATGGTCAGCTTTACTATTACTGAAAAGGGATATTCAGGCCCACTTATGGGAAAAATAGCCCGACTGTGTCTTGAAAGATATCGGCAGGGAGCCCATCCGATAGCTCTGGTCAGCATGGATAACTGCGCCCACAACGGAGATTTATTAAAGGAAGCAGTGCTGAAGCATGCCAGGGAGCTGCTTGCAGAAGGTCAGGCGGATACAGGCTTTATTGACTACCTGACAGATGAAAGCAGGGTGTCCTTCCCCTGGTCCATGATTGACAAGATTACCCCAAGACCTGATGAGGCGGTAAAAAAGCTGCTGGAGGAGGATGGCTTTGAGGACAGCCAGTTGATAATAACCAATCGGGGCAGCTATACTGCAGCCTTTGTCAATGCGGAGGAGACAGAATACCTGATAATTGAGGATAAATTCCCGAACGGCAGGCCAAAACTTGAAGCGGCAGGAATACTTTTTACCGACAGACAGACCGTTGACCGAGTTGAAAAGATGAAGGTGGGAACCTGCCTTAATCCCCTTCATACAGCTCTTGCAGTATTTGGCTGCCTTCTGGGTTATAGAACCATCCATGATGAGATGGAGGATGAGCTTCTTCGCAAAATGGTATACAGACTGGGCTATAAGGAGGGTATGCCAGTGGTTGTGGATCCCGGCATCATAAAGCCGGAGGAGTTTTTGTCCGATGTACTGACCAAGCGCCTGCCCAATCCTTTTATGCCTGATGCTCCCCAGCGGATAGCAACCGACACATCACAGAAGCTGCCGGTGCGCTTCGGGCAGACACTTAAGGCATATGCGGAATCGGACGGGCTGGATATTAACGAGCTTGTCGTTATACCTCTTGTTTTTGCCGGCTGGATAAGATACCTTACCGGCGTAAACGACAAGGGCGAGGTTTTTGAATTAAGCCCGGACCCAAGGCTTGAGGAGCTGTGTGCCCACCTGTCTTCTGTCAGACCGGGAGAGTATCCGGCCGATCTGTCTGTGGTGGACCCCATACTTAGGGATAGATCAATATTCGTGGTTGATCTCTTTGAATGCGGCCTGGCTGAGAAGGTAAAGGCTATGCTTAAGGAAATGCTGGCAGGATGCGGAGCTGTAAGAAGGACGCTGGAAAAATACCTTTGTGAAGATTAAAATAATGATGTGCTTAATAAAATATAAAATAAAATTACATCTACAATATAATATTGAAGATTAGGAGGATCACATTGGAGTTTACAAATTGCTGGTTGCAGTATGAAAAAATATCGGATGCCAACCATAAGGATATAAAGGTTTATGCCACAACAGAAGGCAATATTATAAACAATGCAATTGAGGAGCTGACCACAGCCTTTGATATGCTCTATAACCGCCGGGTTGAGGCGGTCTTTGGAGGGGAACCAAAGGATAATGAAAATGCCGCTGCATCCTCAGTTGAGCTAAGGCTTAACCCTGAGTTAAAGCTTGGCAAAGAGGCCTTCAGAATTGACTGTGATAGCGGCAGATGTGTAGTGTCAGCTCAAACACAGGCAGGTCTTCTTTATGGAGTATTTGCCCTTATCCGGAATCTGAGAGTGCAGAGAGTTTATGATTTTGACAAATGGAGCTTTACGCTTGAGCAAAATCCGTCCAATCCCATCAGGATGCTTGATCACTGGGATAATATGGATGGAAGTATAGAAAGAGGCTATTCCGGCAACTCCTTCTTCTTTGAGAAGGATGAGATCATTATAAATGAGCGTACCTATGCCTACGCCCGGCTGGCGGCTTCAGTGGGAATTAATGCGGTAGCAATCAATAATGTGAATGTCAGGGGTATGGCTACCTGGCTAATATCGGACAAATATTACGACAAGCTAAGGAGTCTGTCCGAGATATTCGGTTCATACGGGATTAAGCTTTACCTCAGCATTAATTTTGCCGCTCCTATTGAGATGGGCGGGCTGGATACATCCGACCCCTGCGATGAAAGGGTTAAAGAATGGTGGAAAAATAAGGCTAAGGAGATATGGCAGCATATCCCCGAATTCGGCGGTTTTCTTGTAAAGGCTGATTCAGAGGGCAGGCCGGGACCCTTCACCTATGGCAGAAGCCATGCCGAGGGTGCCAATATGCTGGCGGATGCCGTCAGACCTTTTGGCGGGCTGGTAATATGGCGCTGCTTCGTCTACAATTGCCAGCAGGACTGGAGGGATCAAAAAACTGATCGGGCTAGGGCCGGCTATGACAATTTTATGCCGCTTGATGGCATGTTCGCCGACAACGTTATACTGCAGATTAAAAACGGACCGATGGATTTCCAGGTAAGGGAGCCGGTATCTCCTCTGTTTGGCGGACTGAAGAGAACAAATGCCATGCTGGAGCTGCAGATAGCCCAGGAATATACCGGTCAGCAAAGGCATGTTTGCTATCTGCTTCCATGGTTTAAGGAAATACTTGATTTTAAGACCTACTGTGGCAGGGAGCATGACACTGTAGCCGATATAGTTGCCGGAAGGACCTACAATAATACTAACTGTGGTATTGTTGCTGTAGCAAATACCGGCAATGATATAAACTGGACCGGGCATGATCTGGCGGCAGCCAACTGGTACGGATTTGGCAGGCTCGCCTTTGATACAGGTCTGAGCGCAGAAGAGATAGCAAGTGAATGGATTATGCAAACCTTCGGCTACAACGAAAAGGTTATGGAAAATGTCATGGAGATATTAATGAAGTCCTGGCCTGCTTATGAAAAGTATACATCACCCTTGGGTATAGGCTGGATGGTTAAGCCTAATCATCACTACGGTCCTGATGTGGACGGATATGAGTATGACAGATGGGGAACATATCACAGGGCAAATCACAAGGCCATAGGGGTGGATCGTACACCTGCAGGTACAGGCTACACTCAGCAATATAATGAGCCGCTTGCTTCAATCTATGCTGATAAAAGGACCTGTCCTCAGGAGCTGATCCTATTCTTCCACCGCCTGGAGTATGATTATGTTCTTCCTTCCGGCAAGACGGTTATTCAGCATATCTACGACAGCCATTTTGAAGGGGCTGATGAGGCGGCTCGCTTCCTGGATTTATGGAGGGAGCTGGAGGGCCTGATCGAGGATGAGGCCTTTGGAAGGGTGGAAAAGCGTCTTATCCATCAAAAGGAGCATGCTAAGGAATGGCGGGACGTGGTTAATTCATATTTTTACAGAATATCGGGTATAGAAGATGAAAAGGGACGCCCCCTATACTAGTAACTGAACGGCAAGCGGCCAGGCTGAGGCTGCAAATAAAATAAACAGTTAGCTGTGGAAATCTAAATAACGAAAAATGTGCGCCTGCCCGGCGCACATTTGCTTTAATTACCTGAATTTTCAGCTTTATTTCAGCTGAACGATTATAACCTGTGCATACATATAATAAGCAGTGTTCCTATAACTATTCGGACTGGGACAGGTTTTTTTCATTAATCTCTGACAGAGGAGCCCGTTTGAACACCTTTGCATTATACATGCTGCGGTAGGTGCTGGGGGTACATTTTTTGATGGCACGGAAATTGCGGTTAAAGGTTGCAAGGCTGTTAAAGCCGCTTTGCATTGCCACCTCGACTATCGAAAGGTTGGGATCACACAACAGGCGTTCCGCATGCATAATACGCCTTTTCATAAGATATTCGTAATATGTAACTCCGGAGAATTCATAAAAGAGTCTTGAAAAATGATATTTGCTGAAGCCGGCCATTGCGGCAAGCTTATCGACGGTAATATCCTCGGTGCAATGCTCGTTGATATATTTGCATACATTTAAAAATTTATCGATATATTGATGCTGCTTATTTCTTCTTATGGATGAGATGGCTCTGTCACGGCCTAAGCAGTTTCTTCCTATAATTACAAAAAAGCTTAGGAACAATGAGTAAATAGAAGCCTGGCACAATGGAGCACGGCGGAAATATTCCTCTGTAATTCTCTTCAATATATCAGCCAGCTGCTTATGACAGGCATCTGCTTGTCTTACAACAATGCAGGGATAAAAGCTGTTACTGATGGATTCAAGGCCGTTCATACTGCTAAGTATGGAATTATCAACAAGGATAATCAGACGTTTGCCGCTTGGCGGGGCATATAATTCATGAATTTCACCTGATGGAATCATGATTATGTCACCAGGGTTTATAACATATTTAATTTTGTCAATGACTATGGTATATTCATTTTCCAATGCCATTATGATTTCGATATCCGTATGCCAGTGCATGGGATAATCTTCAACTTCTTTATTGATATACAGGCGGAGATTAAGATCGTCCGCATGATCTACTATTTCCCGCGTTCCAATCAGTTTCTCAATCATTTTGATTTCCTTACCTCCACACTGTTGATAAATACCGACTAAAAGCTATAAGCGGTCTTACTTATCAAATATTGCACTTTAAAAATGAAATCAACGGATCATGTATTGCTTTTTTAATGTACAAATATTGCTGTTTATGTACAGTTTCAACAATGACTATTGCTATATTATATATTATCATTGTTAATTTGTAAATGCTTTCGGACAAGGAGCTTGTTGCTATAAGCTAATTTTATAGCAATATTTGCACAATGATTAGCAATAGACAAGAAGAAATGAGTTTTATTATATGATATAAATTCTTATATAACAATAGTTATCATCTTCCTGACGTCATTTATCATCAGCCTGATAAATATTGTTGCATTATAATTTTTATTAATATCCTGAAAATGGGATTTATGCTGTTGACAGGATAGATAAGGAGGGGCGTTATGGTTGATCTTAAGGATAACAGGAAAAAAATCGAAGAGTACAAAGCCAGGGCCAAAGAGCTGGTAAGCAAGATGACTTTGGAAGAGAAGTGTCATCAGATGCTTCATTGGGCACCGGCAATAGAAAGGCTGGGTGTTAAAAGCTACAACTGGTGGAACGAAGCGCTTCATGGCGTTGCAAGGGCAGGAGTTGCGACTGTTTTTCCTCAGGCAATAGGCCTTGCAGCAAGCTTTGATCAGGATCTGATGGAGATAATAGGTGATGCAATTTCCACAGAAGGAAGAGCTAAATTCAACGTTCAGCAGAAATATGGCGATACTGATATCTACAAAGGATTAACCTTCTGGTCTCCCAATGTTAATATTTTCAGAGATCCCAGGTGGGGAAGAGGACATGAAACCTATGGTGAAGATCCATATTTGACTTCCCGCCTTGCGGTTAGATATATAAACGGGCTTCAGGGCCATAATTCGGATTATCTTAAAGCAGCTGCCTGCGCCAAGCATTTTGCTGTGCATTCGGGTCCCGAGGATCTGCGCCACAGCTTTAATGCGGTGGCTTCCAGGAAGGATATGGCGGAAACCTATCTGCCTGCTTTTGAAGCCTGTGTTAAGGAGGCAGGCGTTGAAACGGTAATGGGTGCCTATAACAGAACCAATGGCGAACCCTGCTGTGGAAGTGAATTTTTATTGAAGAAAACCTTACGTGAAAAATGGGGCTTTGATGGACATGTGGTATCAGACTGCTGGGCTATCAAGGATTTCCATGAAAACCATAAGGTAACGGAAGGGCCGCTGGAATCTGTGGCGCTTGCTGTCAATATGGGCTGTGATTTAAACTGCGGCCATATCTTCCTCTATCTTGAAGAAGCCGTTAAGCGCGGCCTTATTTCGGAGGAAAATATTACGACAGCGGTGGAGAGGCTGTTTACCACAAGAATGAAGCTCGGCTTGTTTGATGAGCCGGATAAGGTTCCTTACAATACCTTGTCCTATGAGATAGTTGATTCAGAGGAAATGAGCAGGCTGAATCTGGAGGTTGCAAAAAAGACACTGGTGCTGCTTAAGAATGAGAATAATCTGCTTCCTCTGGATAAGAAAAAGATAAAGAGTATCGGAGTCATTGGTCCTAATGCCAATAACAGAAGGGCGCTGATAGGCAATTATGAAGGAACAGCCTCCCGTTATATTACGGTGCTTGAAGGAATACAGGATTATCTCGGTGATGAGGTAAGGGTTTATTATTCTGAGGGCTGCCATCTCCATAAGAAAAAGGTTCAGGATCTTGGCATGGAGAATGACCGAATATCTGAGGTTAAGGCTGTATGTGAGATGAGTGATGTTATAATAGCCTGCATGGGTCTGGATTCCGGCCTTGAGGGTGAAGAAGGCGATCAGGGTAACCAGTATGCCAGCGGCGACAAGCCGGATTTGAATCTGCCGGGCCTGCAGGAGGAGGTTCTCAAGACTATATGCAGCTTCGGCAAGCCTGTGGTGCTGGTGCTGCTGTGTGGCAGTGCGCTGGCTGTCAACTGGGCACAGGATAATGTTCCTGCAATTTTACTGGGCTGGTATCCGGGTGCTCAGGGAGGCAGGGCTATAGCTGAAGTGCTGTTTGGTGAGTATGCGCCTGAAGGCAGGCTGCCGATAACCTTTTACAGATCCAGCGAGGACCTTCCGGAATTTACCGACTACTCAATGGAGAACAGAACCTACCGCTATATGAAGACAAAGCCACTATATCCCTTCGGCTATGGTTTGTCATATGTGGATTTTAAGATAGACAACGTGAAGCTTGACACCGATATTGTTACAGAAAAGGGCATTGACATAAGTCTTGATGTTACAAATACAGGTGGCATGAAGGCCAGAGATACTGTTCAGGTATATGTTAAGGCTGAGAGGGAAGGCACTCCCAATGCCCAATTAAAAGCGTTTGCCAAGGTAGAGCTTGAACCTGAGCAGACCAAAACCGTCAGGCTGCATCTTGGGCTTGAAGCCTTTGGCCTGTGTGATGATGACGGAAAGAGATGGGTTGAAACAGGAGGCTACAGTATATTTGTTGGAGATATGCAACCGGATGAAAGAAGCTTTGAGTTGACCGGAAAGGCCCCTGTGAGAATTTATGTGCAGGCAAAAGAAAGGTTTAAGCTGGAGGACATTATCGACTGACCATGTATTTTTAACTGAGCTGAAAAAGTGGGCTGCATCAAGCAGATTAGCTTTTGCAGCCCGGAGAAGATAACTCACAGCAAAAATGCCCGGGATACTGTGTTCTGACAAGATACACCTGTCTCCGGGTATTTACTTTCGGAAAGAGATTTTATTTTCTCTGTTTGTATAATATTGGCGCCAAGTATATATTTGGTGATTTTACCATATGAAATAATTACAAAAACTGTTAGAATAAAGAAGTGCTTTTTAATAATTTATAATATAAGATATGTACAAAATAAACAATTAATGATATAATAATCCTAACCGATATGGATATATTTTATTAAATACAAACAAAAGATGTTATATAAAATTACAAGCTCATCTTCAAAATAGCAATATTTGACCATCAAATAGCAATACTCAAGAAGATGAGCTTATAGATATGTGTTATAAATAAATATAAATCTTATAAAAATATCATATTTATTTATTAAATATGACTAACACTTTTTATCAGGCTATGGCAACAGCAAGGTTTTATCATATTCTATAACAGGAGAGGTAAATATGAGATTGAAAAAGAAGTATGTCATAGGATTTATTGTGATTGCATTGCTGCTGGCTTGGGTTCTTGTTCCCAAGAAGGATGTTGGCAATTACTCCCACAAGTATGCAGGTGCAGAAAATCTTGACGCAGATGTTGAGGGTATGAGCGAAAGCTATACATATCTGAAATATCTGAGGGATCATTCCGATGCACCTTATCCCGCCAATGATGTTCCCGTCAACATAACAGAGTACATAAAGGGAGAAGGAGCTGAGGTCCTTCAGGAATATGAAGGAGCCCAGAATGTCCTTTATACCGATGAGAATTCTGATGTTGAATGGGAAATCAATGTTCCTGAAGAGGGTATGTACAACATACATATGGAATATTACACCGTTAAGGCCCGTGGGGTTGAAATTGAAAGAAAGCTGTATATAAACGGTAAAATTCCTTTTTCAGGAGCAGATGCGCT
>JAAZDK010000062.1 GCA_012512855.1 Clostridiales bacterium | reverse complement strand
TACATGACCTGATAAATGTCCTGGATGCTATCGTAAAGGAAGCTGAACAGGAAGAAGATCAGTAAAAGAGGACATCAAGAATAGAAGCTAAGGAGTGCCCTGTCCAAGTGGAAGAAAGGCACTCCTTTGATATTTAAAAGCAATTTTTTATCCAGTTTATTTGATATCAAAATAAATTATCCGCACTCCATAATACTTGTTCTTACCAAATACTATGGCTGCCGCTGTTCCCTTCTTTTTATTGTTATAGTAGGTTACAGAATAATCCTTGCCCTTAACCAGCTTTTTATCTCCGTCGTATACAGTAAGCTCCGGTTTTATTGTACTTCCTGTGTACTTTTGAGCCTTTATGCTGCCAATCTTCACATTCTGAATATCCTTAGTGCTGTTCAGAAGATCATCAGCTTTAAATTTGTAAAGGTATATTTTATTATTTTCATATCCAGTCAGTACAAGGCTTTGATCATCATACAGAGCACTATATAATCTGGCGCTATCTATATGTATTGTACTGCTTGTCTCAGTGACACAATCAAAAATTACAAGCTTCTTTGATTTGAAATAACTGCCTCCAACTAATACAATCTTGTCATTCTCCATCTTATAAACTTTTGATAAATTACTCATATTCAGCGTATGCTTCTTAATGATATTAAATTCTGAGTCCAAATGAATGAGTACATCATCCAAAACTGCATAATAGTCATTATGGTTTCCTTTTATCATATATGAATGCTCTGCATTCAATTCTACCGGTATTTTTGCAGCTACTTCCTGATTGCCATACTTTAGAGAGAATATATATAAATAGTTATCTCGGTTATAGGTTAAAAGAATGCTGCCATCCTCCAAAGGGACCGGGGTTCTTACGCTGGAAAAGCCGGTAGTATCCACAATTATACTATATAATGTCTCAGACAAAACAGCGCCATCTTTAGCCAAATGGATAATATAATTTCCATCTTCACCGTCAGTACAAATTATTATACTGCCATCCTCTTTTTCTATAGCATCATAGAAAAAGCGGCAGGTTGATCTGGATGGTACTAGCTGCTCCCATAATATCTTGCCTGTTTTAGCTTCGATTTTTACAGCCCAGGTTGAAGTTACACTATTATACTGTGATTTTGTGATGCCATTGACTCTACCCCTTGCATGTCCAATTGCCAGCACATTTCCATCACTAAGCAGGAGCAATTTTTTAGCTTCCATCAGAAAATAGGTCTTAAAAAGATCGCTGCTGTTTTTATCTTCTGCACTGGCCTTCAGTGTATGTTGCCATTTTACCTTGCCATTAGAATCATAGCAGATAATTTTAGCCTGATCATAATCCTTATTTGAGCTTGTTTCAGCAACAATAACAGTTCCATCAGCCAACCCCAACATCATGGGCTCATTGAAAGCATCATGTGTTATGCTTATCGGTTTTGCATTTGCTTTGATGCCGGTTATACGAAAGACCTTTAATATAGTGCTTTTTTTATTTTTTGTCCCTTCCATAATAACCAAAGCTGTTCCCGTATCCTTCTGCTCATAATCTCCATAGCTGTTTACCTTGATTATACTGCTGTTAAGAGATTTAAAGCTGATGTCCTGATAGCTTGCCATAAGATCGTCATCAATTTTAAACATGCCCGTGCATCCTACTTCAATTACCATATTTTCATATAACATTGCCTTCTCTTCCTTCGCTTTCTCAGCCTTTTCAACATCCTTCCTCATAGAAGCCGCTGATGAGGCAACAAATCTGATTCCATGCTTTTTGGCATATTCCTCAGCATAGGAACCGGCCTTTCCATATATTGCGGTCAGTTTATTACATCCATAAAAGGCGCTGTCCTTTATCTCCTTAACCTGTTCAGGTATATAAACCGCTTTAAGATTACTGCAATAAGCAAATGCCAGAGCGCCAACAGATGTTGTTGCATCAGAAACAGTTATACTGCTTACCAGGGAATTTTCATAAAAAGCATAGGGATAAATGGTTTTTATGTTTTTTGGTATCTCCACCTGCCCGGATACTTTTCCTGCGTCAATCAGTATATCACTAATAATCAAAAATGAACCCTTTTCCCTCTGGTTAAGCACCCATTTGGTTCCTGTAAATGCATCCTTTCCAACTTCTTTTATTGAGCCGATATTTTTTATTTCTGCAAGATTACTGCAGCCATAAAACAGGCGTTCAGGTATCCTGGTTAGACTGGAGGAAAGCTCTACACTCTTAAGAGATGTACAACCTGCAAAGGCCATATCTCCTATTTCAGATGTATATTGCAGATTGATGCCGGTCAGTGCCTTACAGCCTAAAAAGCTTTCCTTCCCTATTTTTGATATCTTCTTATTATTTATTTTTTTAAGCTTTTCACAACCATAAAACATACCATCAGTAATATAGCTGATTTTCTCCGGTAAAACTACTGATGATAAGCTTCTGCAATTCTTAAACAAATAGCTGCCATAGGTTTTCAGAGAAGCAGGCAATACTGCTTTTTCAAGCTGTTTACAACCCACAAAGACGCTGTCTCCCAGCTCTGTAACACTGCCAGGCAATTCAATAGCCTTAAGGCCGGAACTAACAAAGGCTCTATTACCAATCCTGACTACACTGTTTGGTATTACTATTTTCTCAAGACTCTGACATAACCAAAAGGCTTCCTGTCCTATCTCTGTAACAGTATCAGGTATTATTACACTCTTAAGATTAAAGCAGAACATTAATACCTGATCTTCCAGTTTAGTAACACCGTCCGGTATTATAATACTTTCAAGACTGCTGCATTGCCTGAAAGCCTCCCTGCCAATCCTGGTAAGGCCTTTTGGCAATACTATCTCCTCCAGATCAGCGCACCACATGAATGCTCCGTCTCCAATTTCCGTAACACTATCCGGAATTATAATCTTTTTGAGAGAATCACAGTTTAAGAATGCGTAATCTTCTATCCTTTTTACAGTAGCAGGAATGACTACCTGAGTTATACTGTCATTTTCAGCAAAAGCATATGCTCCAATAACAGTGACTCCATCCGGAATCGTAACATTTTTAGAGCTTCCTGTATATTCTTCCAAAACACCATCTGCCGTGATTATAAATTCTTCACCAGCCGCCAATGCCGTATGGCCTGCTCCTCCGACACCTGTTATTATAAGTAGCAGAGACAGGATCATTAAAGCTAACACATGAAACCTTTTCATACAGAGTCCCTCCTTGTGTAAAATCATTTATTTAATGAAAAAAATATATTGGTCACTCTTATGGAGCCAGATAGTATAATTATACCATTTTCATCTTATTTCGACAATTTTTCTTATGAATGAATTTTAACTGAATTTTGATCAGTTGAATTAGTCAATTTTCAAATTAGCTATGAAATTTATTTTAAATCCATATTTAATTTTGTGTTATAATTATACAGATGGATACCGAGGATATAATGCAGGAATAAATTAATAGATAAAATTGATACAGGGAGGAATTATGACCAGTATTTTCTTTGTTCGCCATGCCCAACCGGACGAAAAGTGGACAGATGACAGAAGC
>JAAZDK010000061.1 GCA_012512855.1 Clostridiales bacterium | reverse complement strand
AGCCGGTACGGCTGTTTATATGCTGCTGGTGCAGTATGTTTTTAAGTAGGTGTTTTCAGCTGATTATGCTTTTTGCCGGCTAAAAAGCTATTGCTGTGACTGCTGTGACCTGCCTGAATGAGGCCGAGAGTGTTTATTAAGCATCAGGATGCTGGCCGGGAATTGCTTGCCAAGCCTTGAATGCTGTTTAAGACCTCAGAATGCTGGCTAGAGTTGCTTAATAAGCTAATGAATGCTGGCTGAGTTGCTTATTTAAGCTGCTGAATGTGGCGGAAAATGTTTTTTAAACCTTGTGATGCTGACCGTAATGGCTTTCTAAACCTCTGAATGCTGGCCGAGAATTGCTTATTAAACCTTTGAATGCTGGCCGGAGGCGCTTATTAAGCCCGATTGGAACAATATATAAGTAAATTTTATTGATACGGCTTAAAAAACTATGGACTTATCCTTTATTTTATGCGAAAATATGTTACGTAATTGACAAAGTTGCTTAATGCTTGAAAAAGCATTGAATGCCATACTATGTAGATTGAAAGGAGTTTCACAAGATGATCTATTCACATGAAGTTCAAAAGATGTGTCCGGTAACCCAGGGTGTCCATCATGGAGCTGCACCTATTCCGGAAGAAGCAAAATGGGTAAAAGCTAAGGAAATCAAAGATATCTCAGGCTTAACTCATGGTGTTGGCTGGTGCGCACCGCAGCAGGGAACCTGCAAATTAACCCTTAATGTTAAGGATGGAATTATTCAGGAAGCATTGGTTGAGACAATTGGTTGCTCAGGTATGACACATTCCGCTGCTATGGCAAGCGAGATTTTGCCTGGACTTACATTACTGGAGGCATTAAATACAGACCTTGTTTGTGATGCTATAAATACTGCTATGAGAGAGTTGTTCCTCCAAATCGTATATGGCAGATCCCAGAGCGCATTTTCAGAGGATGGCCTTCCTGTTGGAGCAGGTCTTGAGGATTTAGGAAAAGGCTTAAGAAGCCAGGTTGGTACAATGTATGGCACACTGGCAAAGGGACCTCGTTATCTGGAAATGACAGATGGCTATGTAACTGGTTTAGCTTTAGATGAGAACAATGAGATCATCGGCTACCAGTTCGTTAACTTTGGTAAGATGATGGACTTCATTAAAAAGGGTGATGACGCAAATACTGCATTTGAGAAGGCTAAGGGCCAGTATGGTCGTGTAGAAGATGCGGTTAAGATCATCGATCCAAGAGTCGAATAGTTGAAGGAGGATACATACAATGGCTTTATTCGAAGGATATGAGAGAAGAATAGATAAAATTAATTCAGTATTAAACAGCTACGGCATCGCTTCCATAGAAGAGGCAGAGAAGATTACAAAGGATGCCGGCCTTGATGTATATAAAATGGTAAAGGGCATTCAGCCTATCTGCTTTGAAAATGCTTGCTGGGCTTACACAGTAGGTGCAGCAATTGCTATCAAAAAAGGTACAAGAAGAGCAGCCGATGCTGCAGCAGCTATAGGTGAGGGCTTGCAGGCCTTCTGTATCCCCGGCTCAGTTGCTGATCAGAGAAAGGTTGGCTTAGGTCATGGTAACCTTGGCAAGATGCTCCTTGAGGAAACTACAGAATGCTTCTGCTTCTTAGCAGGCCATGAGTCCTTTGCAGCAGCAGAAGGTGCTATCGGTATAGCTCAGTCAGCCAACAAGGTTAGACAGAAGCCTTTAAGAGTTATCCTGAACGGTCTTGGTAAGGATGCTGCTCAGATTATTTCCCGTATCAACGGCTTTACATATGTTGAAACTGAATATGACTACTATACAGGCGAGCTGAAGGAAGTATTTACAAAGTCATACTCCAACGGACCCAGAGCAAAGGTTAGATGCTATGGCGCTAATGACGTAAGCGAAGGCGTTGCCATCATGCATAAGGAAGGCGTGGATGTATCCATCACCGGTAACTCCACCAATCCTACCAGATTCCAGCATCCTGTAGCAGGTACCTACAAGAAGGAATGCATGGAGCAGGGTAAGAAATACTTCTCCGTTGCATCCGGCGGCGGCACAGGAAGAACACTTCATCCTGACAACATGGCAGCAGGTCCTGCATCCTATGGTATGACAGACACTATGGGAAGAATGCACTCCGACGCTCAGTTTGCAGGCTCCTCATCAGTACCTGCTCACGTTGAAATGATGGGTCTGATCGGTATGGGCAACAACCCGATGGTTGGCGCTACAGTTGCTGTAGCAGTCGCAATTCAGGAGGCAGCTGACGCTGGAAAGTTCTAAGAAATCGCGTAAAATAAAGCTTTGTAGACACTGTGAAAGTTGCCAATGGCTATGTAAAATTATGAATAGCAAACATGTTACACACAGACGTAACACACAAAAAGCTATAATAAAATGCAGTATAAAAGGGATGTTCCACTGTGGTTCATCCCTTTTCTTTATCTATTACCCTGGAGATATATTGGTGTGATTTGAATGATAGGAGCCGTATGAAAGCAGATTTCCACGTACAATTCTGTGAGAAGCTTGAAGTGGAAGCCCTCTTGCTTGCTCGACTGGGAGATCGGTAACCGAAATTATTAGTTACTTTGATTGTACTTCTTTTTATATTGCAGTATTTTTCACTAAGATGGTATAATAAGGTAAAATATACCACAAGGAGGATAAGATATATGAAGAAATTGCTTTCAATGTTATTAGTCATCATCATGATTACTATATTAGCAGCTCCTAGTTTAGCGCAAGCAGCAACGGTGAAAATAAGCAAAGAAAAGGCTACTATGGAGGTGGATTCAACACTTAAATTAAAAATTACCGGAACAAATAGTAAAGTTACATGGTCTACAAGTAATAAAAAGATTGCGACAGTTAATTCATCCGGTACAGTAACTGCTGTTAAGGAAGGAACTGCTACGATTACTGCAAAAGTTGGCAGTAAAAAATACACTTGTACCGTTACAGTAGTTGATAGTAACAAAGTAGTAAAGAAAGAAACTTTTGACCCCAAAAAAGTAGCCAACGAAATTAAAGTATTGAATGAATACACATGGTCGACAGATTATTATAACTATATCGCTATTGTTATAAAAAATAATTCAAAATTTACAGTAGTACCTACTATTCAGTTAAAGCTGTTAGACGAGTATGGTAAAACAGTCGGAGTAAAAAATGATAGTGAAAACGCATTCGGTAGCGGCTGTGAAATGGTCTTTATATTTAGTAATAAAGAAAAATTCACAGATTACGAATATACCATTTCTGTCAGTGAAGAAAAGTATTATAAGGATGTAGTTTCCTCACTTAGTACGAATGTTACAACTACAGATTCAAAAGCAATTCTTGAGATTACTAATAATGGTAAAATAGATGCTGAATTTGTAGAGTATAATATTTTATACCTCAGGGGTGATAATGTTGTTGACTATGGATGGGGATATTGCGTCGACAATGATCATGAGATAAAAGCTGGAGATACACAATTTATAGAGGATAGTACATATGGAGTTATTTTCGATTCAGTAAAGGTATATTTGACTGGGAGAGGAAAATAATAGGAATGATATATGGGACAATTAGAAAAGGCAGCAATAAGCTGCCTAATCTTAATTATTGGATTTTGATTGAATTTTGTTCTATGCCCCTAATATCCCCTCTTAATTCTCAGCATTTCCGTCCTGTTTACCAGTCTTTCTCCGTCAAAATCCAATCTTATTATGTAGGGCATGCAAAACCATATATCCTTAAAGCCTTCGCAACCAAAGCCAGGGTCGTAATAATGGAGTATGGTGCTTAAGGCGGTACCGTGGGTGCCAATTACAATATTTTTATCCGGATGCTTTCTTAATATTTCAGTCAGTGCCTCAATGTTTCTTTGCTGAACGCTGGCAAGACATTCTCCGCCTTCCTCACAGACACTGAAATCTTCCCATCGCTTTTCCAAAAAAGCATCGGCATTTATTCCACGCTTACGTTCCCTGAATCTTTCATCGGTGTGAACCCGCATATTGCGTTTATCAGCGCAGTCTTTTATGGTGTCTATGCTTCTTTTATACGGGCTGCAATAGAAAAGGTCTATCCTTTCATTTTCCAGTGCTTCGGTTACCCTTTTACTGTCCTGAAGGCCGATGCCTGTTAGAGGCTTGCTTCTGTCATCTGTCCACTTTTCGTCCGGTTGGGCATGGCGAACAAAGAAAATACTGGTCATAATTCCTCCCTGTATCAATTTTATCTATTAATTTATTCCTGCATTATATCCTCGGTATCCATCT
>JAAZDK010000060.1 GCA_012512855.1 Clostridiales bacterium | reverse complement strand
GAAAGATTTCATCTGAATTATGCCTTCAGCCATAATGATATGCAATCGGAGGAGTATCTGCAAATCGAAAACAAGCTCAGAAGCTTAAATGCGCTGCCTGTTTTACTGACTGTTAGTCCTGCTTATGCAGAAGCAAGACTAAAGCATAGGTCAAGCTATACAGGAGATGAGGTAACAGAAGATAGTATATCAAAGTATCTTATGCAGCAGGAGCGTTTTATTGAAATAGCAGGCAAGTCAAGCCTGGCAACAAGAATTATTAATACAGACAGTATGGATTGGGATACTATAGCAAAGGATTTACTAAGAAGTATGGAGGTAACCTATGAATAAGCCCAAGATGATTATATTCGATTACGGCCATACTCTTTTATACGAACCGGGCTATTAGGTTAAGAGTTAGGAAAGGAGCAATAAATGAATCAGGAACTGAAGCAATTGCTTTTGGATAAGGGGGCTTCCATGGCAGGCTTTGCAAGGCTGGAGGGATTGTACAGCAAAATAGAGCTTGAAGGGGCCGGAAGCGAGGATTCTATGATCGAACCCTTTGATATTCCACAATATCCGTATGGAGTTTCCATAGTATTGTCCTATAACAGGGATATTATAAAAAATATCAAGGATCAACCCACGATGGATTATTACAATGCCTATCATGAGCTTAACGCCAAGCTGGATGAATTAGCCATAATCTGTGCGGAGTACATAAAAAAGCGAGGCTATAATGCTTACCCTCAGACTGTATCAGCTACAAAGGAATTCGGTGTTTTCAGGACCGTAATGCCGCATAAAACAGTGGCTGTGATGGCAGGGCTTGGCTGGATTGGAAAGAGCGCCTTGTTTATAACACAAGAGTATGGTTCGGCTGTCCGCTTAACCTCTGTATTAACTGATGCTCCTTTGGACTACAATAAGTCAATTATTTATTCAAAATGTGGCAGCTGTATGTTATGCGTGGAAGCCTGTCCCGGCAAGGCAATATCCGGACGGACATGGAGTCCTGAGCTTGACAGGGATGATTTCTTTGATGCTATAGCCTGCAGGAAAAAAGCCAGGGAGATAGCAGCCAATGCTTTAAATAAGGAGATTACGTTATGCGGAAAGTGTATCGAGGTGTGCCCGTATACAAAAAGCTATACCTTGGTATGATGGATAATAGGAAAAATTTAAAAAGGTTAAGATAATGGTGAATCTAAGCGTATTGTGTCAACTACAATAAGTAATTTAAAATTTTCAGGAGGTTATCCGTCTATGGAGCATGATAATTATAAAGAAGTCATAATTCATCCCGTATTTAATCAGAGGTTCATTACGTTGGAACATTATGATGGAGAGTATCAATACCTGGGTGATATGCTGGGAAGGGACTGTATTATTGTGAGATTTATTGACGGATGGCTTCGAATGTATGCTAATGAAGGCAAGGAAAATGAAGAATGGTATGGATGGAGAGCAGATGTACTGGCTCCATGTGATTCAGTTGTTGAGGATGTATTTGAAAATGCTATTATTAATGTGCCTGGTACATATCATGGAGGAAAAGCCGGCAGGATAGTGTTTAAAAGAAGTGATGGTATAAGAATTTGCTATGCACATGTGCAGGAAGTCAATGTAAAGGTTGGTGATATAGTAAAAGCAGGAGATATTGTTGCAAAAGTCGGCAATAATGGATATTCAAGAATGCCACATATACATATAGGAGCATGGTATGAAAATGAGCCGCTGCAAATACGGTTTGATTTGAAAGTCATGGGAAGTCTTAT
>JAAZDK010000059.1 GCA_012512855.1 Clostridiales bacterium | reverse complement strand
AGTTATTATTACTTGATAATATTCCCGTTCCATCTTTTCAGTTCTTCCTTGCTGCATTTTACAATGTAAAATCCACAAAGTTTTCTTTGACCAGTTCATAATCGATTGAGGTCTGACTTTCACCAAGCTGGTCCTTCCATGCATCAACATTTATCCTGACTTTCCTAAAGCCAAGCTTTTCATATACATGCTGGGCCCGGATATTTTTTATGTTCGTATCAAGAATAATTTTTTTATACCCCATTGAAAACAATTCCTTTATGAGCATGCTCAGCAAAAGCTTGCCGTACCCCCTGTTCTGCTTTGAAAAATCGCATATTTTTATACCTATTTCTGCAACAGAATTGCCAACATTCCTATAATTCATTTCACCTATTGCCACACCTTCATCTTCAATTATTAGCCTTCTGCCGGTATCATCACTATCCTGCTTTAGTCTTTCTGCTATATTTTCAGCCGTTTCACCTGTTCCGTACGGAAATCCGGCATGAGCCATTATTTTTCCGTCATTCCACCATAAGGCCAATAAATGACTGTCTTTTACAGTTGCATTTCTTATTCTCAGATTCTTATAATTAATAAGCATAATTTCCTCCTGTAATCTTTGTGTTTATCAAGCAAATTTAATCCTGAAAATCAATAGAATATAGTATTTATTAGATTATAAACCATGCATAGCCATCCTTCTATGTTATATTTTATTATAATCATATTCTTCAGCACTCTTAGCTTAAATCTTCATCCCGTAGTATTTCCCCTAAAATATTAACTTTAATCTAAGCGTTTTTTTATATCATTAATAAAGGATTATGACAATCCTTCTACCGGATAATCATAATCCTCTTTAGTCATATGCTTATATACTTGTCAGTCAGAGTAACCGAAGCGCACCCTGATTATACTGTTTTAAATTTTTCTGCAATTTCCTTAATAGCTGCCGCATTCTTTCGGTTTTTCTCGGCAATCACATTGATTTCATCAGCTATTGAGGTTGTACGTTCTGTTTTGCTGACGATAACTTCAACACCTGCAGCATTTCCATTAGAAGCCATATTTACATTATCAGCCTGCATCTTGATATTCTCGACAGAATTGAGAAACTCCTCTATATTGCTGTTTATTTCATTCATAGCCGACTGGATTGTTTCTATCGAGCTGCCATAACCATTGGCCATCTCTGCGAAATTCCTGAAGCTGCCGGCCATATCCTCCTCCATAAATTTGATGATGCTGTTGAAGCATTCTCTGACCACCTCTATGCTGTGATTAGATTCATCGACTAAATGCTGAATTTCAGAGGCGGTCCGTGAGGAATTATTCGCCAGTTCATTTATTTCATTTGCCACCACAACAAAGCCTTTGCCTGCGTCGCCGGCACGTGCCGACTCTATAGATGCATTTAATGATAATATGTTGGTCTTTCTGGTTATAGAAAGAATCTGGTTGGCCATCTCATTTATTCTCTTAAGGGATTGAAGCTTGTTAATGGCTAGTTCTATTTGCTGTTTAGTGTCGTTTATTTTTTCTACACTCGTAGCAAGTGTTTGCTCTGCTATATTACGCATATCTGTTGATGTCATCAGCAGCTCCCTGCTTCTGTTATTGCCAATATCAACCTTTTCCTCTATCCTTACTACCATATCATATATATTTTCTATTTCCCTGCTTACAGCCTCTATAGAAGAGTTTGTATCTATTATGCTTGCCGATAATTCCTGTGTGGTAGCTGCATTGTCTTCAACGCATTCCATAAGAATTTCTGAAGATTTACTAATAGAATCGGAGCTGTCTGTAAGGGAGTCGGAACATGTATTCAGTGTAGCCGCAACATTACGGAAGGTATTTGCCAGAGTATCTATGGCATTTGCTATCTGGCCAATTTCATTTTTATATTCAAGGTATTTGTTCAGATTGCTGCTTGGTCTGAGATTCAAATCCTTCAGCTTATTAATTTCATGCTCTACAACACCCAGAGGCTTGGTACTTACTTTTATAACGACAAATGAAATTAAGGAAATCAGGATAACTGAAATCAGGCAGACGACTCCGAATATCAATTTATTGGCATTTGCCTGCGCAAAAATTTCAGACTCATTGTCTGTCAATACCAGAGCCCAGCCCCTGTTGGGCAAATACTTATATGCAGCTATGTATTTCTCGCCGTCTTCACCTTTATGCGAAACTGAATCAATCTCAAGCTCAGGCTCACTGTCAATTTTTTTAATTATTGATAACAGCATCTGATCCTCAATAGGGGTTGACATTAGCTCCTCATTTTCATCAAATATGTATGTACTAGTTTTTACATTAATCAGGTTATATTTTGCATCCTCCAGACCGTTAATCTTAAGGCTGTCAAGGACCGTCTTAAGATTAGAGGCTATTGTAGCACCACCAACAAGACCAAGAGCTGTCTTTCCGTCGCTGTCAAAAATCGGACAATACATGGACAAAACCAGTTGCTTTGATGCCGGAGAAACAATAATTCCTGTATTGAATACTCCATTGACAGCCAGCAGCGTATTTTGCAGCTCCTTCAGCGGCTCACCCTCTCTGGTGGTTATCCCAACAACCTGTTTATTTGAATGTGCTATAACATGGGTGTTCCACTCCGAAAGATATATTCCTTCCCAGCCATTCAGGTCAGCAAAAAACTGCTCAGTATAATTCTGAGCAGCCTCCTGTAATTGTGTATTTTCGGGATCTTTTAACAGCTTAACTAAATCCGATGATTTGCTATATGCCAACAGCATTGATTCAGAACTCTCTATATAAGATTCTATGATTTGTGCCTTCGCTTCGAGGGATGTAATCATGTTGTCTATAGCAGTATTGCGCATTGCATTTGTCATATTGCTATTAGATATGTAAAACATAAAGCCGGTACATGTTATTACAATTATTGCTATAGCTATAGTTATACTTGTACTTAATCTCATTTTTTTTGAACATAAGATACCTCCGTGGTATAAAAATTTTTCTTATGTTGTCTAATATGTTTGCATCCATCTAATACAATACAATGCAACTTGGTGAGTATAAGTATACCATATTATATTGTCAAATAATTACACCTAGTTTTTGTATATTTATTATACAATTTTTCGTAATTTTCGTCAACTTTTCGGGAAATCCCTTTATACAAATTCAGCTTTTGACACTATCCCCTGAAAAATGTTTTATAAATTTCCTCTTTTAATGAATCAATAGCCTAAAACTAAAATCTCTTTATCGGATTTTTAGAAGTTTTTCTCTTTATTTCCTCAAAATTTTCTCCATAGGCTTACCCTTGGCCAGCTCATCAATCAGCTTATCCAGATATCGAACCTTGCGCATCAGCTCATCCTCAATCTCTTCAACCCGGTACCCGCATATAACTCCCTTAATTAAGGAAGCATTAGGATTAAATGCAGGCGCCTCATTGAAAAATGTCTCCAAATCCACTTCATTTGCTAACTGCCTCTGCAGAGAATCCTCATCATATCCGGTAAGCCAGTATATGATTTCATCTACTTCTGCTTTGCTTTTGCCTTTTTTCTCGGCCTTTTGGATATAGAGGGGATAGATGACCGAAAATTTCATTTTATAAACCCGATTATTGTCCATAAATTGATACTACTCCCTGGCATATTTTTTAACTATCAATGTTTACCATCTATCCTGCATGCTGCAGCTTCATTATCCAGCTCCTCAGATATTATATCTGCATATTCTTCCCTATGCTTCTTAAGCCAGCTATTTGCATAGGAACATGAAGCTGTGGCCTTAAGGGAATGATTCCTGAAATATTTTGCCACAACCCCCATCATCTCGCTTGCTACTCCCTTTCCCCTTAGTTCAGGCGCCACATAGGTATGGTTTATATCAACCAGACCATTTCCTTTGATTACATATGTTGTCTCTGCCAACAGTTCATTGTCCTCAGTTATGCTGTATATACGACCGGTTTCATATTGCCAGTTCATAATTTACACCTCTTTCTTAGCCTATTTTATATATCGTTAAAATTCAATTACCTATATGAATCTGATAGCTTAATACATATGTTTTATCTTGTACTTTTATCAATATTATTTATCAATGATCTGATAGAAATTCGCATCTACAGATAAATTATTCATTTTCATCTTTTATCTCTATCATTATTTGAGCAAATTTATCAGCTTTCTCAAAGCTTTTGATATTTTCTTGCATATGAAATTTGTGCATATCTACACAATACCATCCATTCTGATAATTCTTTTGTATTATATAAACTACAATATACTAAATTACACTATTTTACCAGCGGAATTTTTGTAAAAACTTTTAGACAAGCAAAATCAGAATGTATCAAGATACATTGTTTTATAAATAATCTATAAGTATAATAATTACGAAAATTCATTTAAAACTATAAAGTTTTCCTAAACATTTTGTATCAAAGGTATCCTTGTGAATAGCTTTGTTACGAAAAAATTCGGCAAATATACAGGTTAATTCTATATGATTTTATCCCAAAGTAAACGTCGTATTACCGTAAATAAAAATTCCCGCATTAAAATTATCCAATTACAATAATCCTGATGCGGGAATTCCTGTTCACTAAACTAATATCTTCTCCTTAATATCCAGCTTTTGAATAATACCATCGATTTTTTCTTTTGCTTTTTCAATAGCAGCCAGTCTTTCCTCCTCAGTTGTACCTGTACCGTCAACCAGTAATCTTTCAAATTTACTGATGCCCATAGATTTCATTATATCCTCTACGTACTCTATTCCCTTATTAAGGATTGGCCTGACCATCCAAGGAATATTTGCACCTGATGACTGAATGTAAACGACAGCTCTGGGCCTGTCATTTAAAAGGCCTATTGGTTTATCTCCCTTTTCAGGAAAATATATTGTCTTGTTCACCTGAACAATGCAATCTATATATTCCTTTAAGGGTGAAGGGAATGACAGACTCCACATAGGAGCAGCGATTACATACACATCTGCCGATATAAATTGATCGCATAGCTCCGTTATCTTTTGGACCTCTCTTTGCTCCTTTTCCGGTAATTTTTTGCATGCTTCTTCATTAATAATACAATTTCTGCTTTCAAAATATTGATATTCCAGTCTGGGTATATGTTCCTTGTAAAGATCAAGCTCCTCCACTGTAAATTCCGGGAATCTTTCAATAAACCTGTTTACGAAGGCTCTTCCCACAGTTTTGCTTGATGATGAATTTTCCGGTTTTGAATTGACTGTAATATATAGCAGCTTTCTCATATGGCAACCCCTCTCATACTAATTTTCTTATAATACTTTTCTTAGTATTTGGAGTTAACCATATATTTATTATTGCAGATCCAATTTTTTATTTGGTTCATTTATAATCCTAGTAATATAGCTATATATTAATATGACATATTTTTACATTTATATTATCGTTGCAACACCAGTTACTCCATAATCTCCCATCTTGCCTGGCTGCCTTTACTGGTTTTTGTTACAACAAGCTTTGTCCCAATCTGTGCCTTAAGCTCTGTAACATGGGAGATAATACCTACCAGCCGTTTTCCCTCCGATAAGCCCTGCAGTATTTTAATAGCCTGCATTCTTGCTTCATCGCTAAGGGAACCAAAGCCTTCGTCAATAAACATAGTATCAATATGTACCCTGCCGGCAGTATTCTGGATAACATCCGACATACCCAAGGCCATAGCCAGCGCAGCCATAAAGGATTCACCGCCGGAAAGGGTTTTTACATCTCTTGACTGATCATTTACCAAACTGTATACATCCAGATCAAGGCCTACCTCTCCCTGATTGGCCAGATCCTCAATTTCCCGGCACTTCAGTATAAACTGGCCGTTGGACATGATATATAATCTTTTATTGGCTTCATTTAATATAGAAATAAAATATCTCCTCTGTATATAGGTCTGGAAATTAATGCGCTTGGGTCCGGCTTTGCCGGTCGCTGTTGCCTCAAGACGGCTGATTACAGAATATTCCTTCTTTAATTTTTGCCGGTTGTCATATAGCTCCTGCAGCTTTATGAGTATAGCTTCATTACGGCTGCGGATACCATATACCGACTTGGCCATATCATCAAGCTTTTTGGCTTCAGCTTCAAGCTCTCTTTTCTTTTCCTCCAGCAGATCTGTCTTAATTCTTTCCTTCCCTTTAGTCAGTTCCATGTAATGGCTGATACTGCTTTCAATGCGGATCAGTTCCTCACGGAACTGCTGATAAGCTATTTCCAACTTGCTAATCTGGTCGGAAGGCATTATGGATGAGCGGTATGCGTTCATATCAGTAAAGCCATGTCTGGCAATCTCATTTTCAAATTCTTCCTTAAGATTCATTAGTTCCTGTGTAAGTCTTCCCTCTGTTTCTTCTTCTGCCTTAAGATTGCCCTTCATCTTATTGGTCTCCTCAAGAAGTGCCTGATAACCTTTAGCAGAATTGGTCATAGCTTGCTCAAGCAGCTGCATCTGCTGGTGTGTGGCAGCCAGCTCCCTTGTGGCAGCTTCTTTTGTTTCATATATTAAAGAATCCTGCAAATTTTTAATCTGGGCTGTTACCTCTGTAAGCCTTATTTCAGCATCCTTCAATAGCTGGGCAGCCTTTTCCTTGTTTTGCCTGTATTTTTCAAGCCTTTCCTTAAGTTGT
>JAAZDK010000058.1 GCA_012512855.1 Clostridiales bacterium | reverse complement strand
TATTGCTTGGATGTCAATATGATGATAAAAAATATCAATATGCTTACAGCATTCATGATAGTTCAATAATCAAAAAGGTAGAAACTGTTAAGGATCATTTAGGAAACTCATATGATATTTACAGAGCGGTCAAATATGGATCGACTAAAGTTGATGTACTTGAAATCTATAATGGAAAGAAAAGAGTTATTGATACATTTACACTCAATGTAATGCGGCCCGAGCTTAGTATAGGAGATGGGGCTGAGGTTGTATACAGAATGTCTCATCCTGAGACCTTTTGGAGAATGGCAAAATTAAGATATGACAGCTATCCTGACAACTATAAGCTTGTGTATGAAATTGAGGATACTTCAATAATCAGCAAAAAGAAAAGCGGCGGATTTATATTGGAAAAGGTCGGCAGTACAAAAGTGCGTATTTATTGTATGCTCGACGA
The DNA here is from genome assembly GCA_012512855.1 of Clostridiales bacterium. Lineage (GTDB taxonomy): Bacteria > Bacillota > Clostridia > Lachnospirales > Lachnospiraceae > Mobilitalea. The sequence continues at coordinate 2,017 of JAAZDK010000058.1, read as the reverse complement.
TGAGAAATATTATTTAGGAACAGTTAAAGTAACTATACTGCCATAACTCTATATTGCCATAGATCAAAGCATCTTTTGCATGTTTCATAGCTATTCCTGGAATCTTGTATAATAACAGATTCTATGGGACGGCTATGGAACATGTTATTTTTTTAAGATAACCTGAGCGTAAATTCAGGATTTGACACAAGGCATTTGAAATAAAAGCAGCCTTTATTTCATCGGATAAAAAGTGGCAGGCTCTTATTAGCGGTTGACTGCCTGGAATGGAGCATATCAAATAGAATATTTATACGTCATATCACAAAATATTAACTTAACATTTTAAGCTTTTTACTAATAAAAAAATTAAAATATCGATAGCTTTTCATTTTTTCTAAATACCGCACATATTCAAGACATACAGAAATTTCACTTTATGAATATTTTTTCAAACATTGCTTATATTATGCGTAAAGTAACAGTAATACTAAACTCCGAGTTTAATTATAGTAAAAATTTTTCTTGCATGATTGAATACAATTATGTATAATAATCCATGCTGTTATATAGAACCTTAGTTATTATCTGTATTTTTCGGCATATAACAGTTTGCCTTTCAGGCTTTATCAAAGGTGGCCAAGCTAGAACAGCAATATACACAAGGAAAGGTTGTGATGTTTGGGTTGGAAAAGAAGCTTAAGCTGTACGGATTTAACAACCTCACAAAAACACTTAGCTTTAACATATATGATGTGTGCTATGCAAAAAGTGAGAGAGAGCAGAGAGACTATATAGCATATATCGACGAACAATACAATTCTGATCGTCTGACCAAGATACTTATTGATGTTACCGAATTGATTGGCGCACATATTTTGAACATATCGAAGCAGGATTATGAGCCGCAGGGAGCATCTGTGAATATTCTGATTGCTGAAGGCTCAATAACAACCGAGCATATTGATGAGTCCTGTAATCAGGGGAAGTTCATCCATCCCGGCAGAAATGTCAGTGCACACCTTGATAAAAGCCATGTTACGGTTCATACTTTTCCCGAGCATCACCCGGACAATTCTATTTCAACCTTCAGGGTTGATATTGATGTTTCCACCTGTGGTGAAATATCACCGCTTAATGCGCTGGATTATCTGATCGGGAGCTTTGATTCCGATATTATAACCATAGATTACCGTGTAAGAGGCTTTACAAGAGATTTACAGGGAAGAAAATATTTTATAGATCACGATATAACCTCCATTCAGGATTATATTTCTGACGAAACCCTGAAAAAATATGATGCTATTGATGTAAATGTATATCAGTCAAACATTTTCCATACGAAAATGCTGATTAAAGAAATAGAACTGCAAAATTACCTTTTCAATAAGGATGTTTATGAGCTGCCCCCCAAGCAAAGACTTGAAATTATAGACAGTCTTCGCAGGGAGATGATTGAAATTTTCAGTGGAATGAATATATATCAATGAAAGGTATGGAAGGCACAAGATGAATTATACACAGCATAATACGCCAATCCATGAGGCGCTGATGAAACTTAGAAAGAACCGTACCGTTCATTTTGACGTACCGGGACACAAGGGTGAGCGTGGAATTCCGGAGCTCACTGCATTTTTAGGTGTAGACTGTCTTAAAACCGATGTAAATTCCATGAAGCCTCTTGATAATCTGATTCATCCGGTCGGCGTCATTAAAGCGGCTGAAGAGCTGGCCGCCGAGGCTTTTGGAGCAAAGGCAGCGTTTTTAATGGTCAATGGAACCACATCGGCAGTGCAGGCCATGATAATGTCTAGCTGCAAGGCCGGTGACAAAATTATTATGCCCAGAAATGTCCACAGAAGCTCAATTAATGCCCTGGTAGTTTGTGGTGCCATACCAGTATATGTAAATCCGGGAGTAAATGCAAGGCTTGGAATACCTCTTGGCATGCCGATTAAGGAGCTGAAGGCTGCAATAGAGGCTAATCCTGACGCCAAGGCGGTTATGGTCAATAACCCCACCTATTATGGCATTTGCT
>JAAZDK010000057.1 GCA_012512855.1 Clostridiales bacterium | reverse complement strand
TAAATATCTGTTTTATGGCAGGATATATTACAGCAATGCCCAGTACCGCCCCGTATGACAGCAGGAAGCCTGCGCTAATTATCTGCATAGGATTTTGCATCAGAATAATCAGGGCACTCAGACAGATACTAGACAGCATATCATAGTATTTTCCGGTTATTGGCGCCAGTAAAGATATCACCATCATTACTATAGCCCTGTTTGTAGATACGCTAAAGTCCGTCAGGATTCCATAGCTGTATATAAAAAATATAGTTAATATACTCGCCGGCAAAATCGGGCATATCAGCTTTCGCATAAGCTTAAAGAAAAACATGGCTATAAGCCCTACATGCAATCCTGAAATGGCCAAAATATGTGATATACCATTTTCCTGATATAGCCTTTTAAGCTCATCATCCAGAAGACTTTTTTCGCCCAATAGCATAGCAGACAGGGCACCAGCCTCCTTACCGGACAGTAGCTGCTCAAAGACCTTTTTTACTTTCTTCTTTATAGTGTAAAGTATCAAATGATATCGGGAATAGGATGAATCGGTAATTGTGATCTCATCCGGGTCAAGATAAAAGAAAATACCTTCGATTTGATAATAGAGCTGTTCATTGAAATTTCCGGGATTTCTGGCTGCATGGAATTTTTTCAGCTTGCCGCTTGCACGAATTTTATTACCGACACGGTACTGATATGTATTATCTGGGAATTTATAATCAACTTGCCTGTCCTTGTCCCTTATGATTATTTTCTCGCAAATGTACTCAATATTATTCGGAGTTATAACTGAGCAATCCTTAAGATACAAAGATATGTAATATTTACTTTCGACTATCTTAACTATCTCGCCACTTAGCTCACAGTCTGTCTCCTGTGCAAAGCTATTATACAGCTCCGGCTTTTTCAGCCGGTCATTCATAGCCAGATAGCCAGCCAGAAGTAAAAGCGGCAAAAGCCAGACGAATCTGTCATGCCGGTTTAATAGCTTTAACCTTCCTCCGAACATAAGCAGGCATATTAAAATATAACCAATCAGGGATATCATTATAAGGTAAAAAAATGAAATCTGCTGCCATGCCAGACATATGCCTGCGGCATAGGCCGCAAGCATCGGGCACAGCGGACGTTTAACCAATCCGCACCACCTTCTTTTGCATTATTTCGGTGTCTGGATAATATCAAGGTTGCGTTCAAACATTACGTCAAAGGGCATATCCTCCCAATATATCTTCACAGGCTTGCTGTTAATTGTAAACTGCACCTTGTTAATATCCGGCAGCTCCACCAAAGTATTTACCACAGAATAAATAGCCACTTCCTTTGTGACTCCGGGCAGCTTTTCAAGAAACACCTCATTAAAATCTACCGTGCATATTCCTTCACTTTTTGAAATGTTCAGCAGAACCGTACCCTCCGGTATGGTATTATACATTCCCAGCTCCGTCGGGCCGTTTATCAGCTGCTTTATTACCAGCTCCTCAAGGGAAGCTGTCCCGGAGTACTGTATCTCCGTATCATATTCAATAAGCTTGTCGCCCTTCCTGTTGGCAAAATAGAGCTTGGCCCTGAATGTGGTACTTGCCTCTATGCTGTCGATAAAATCGTCAGCCGTCAAAATACCTACAAAGCTTCCGTTTACATCCACCAACGGATTTCCGTTCACAGTAATCTGTATATAATCAACACCCTTAATCTGGGTCAATGTTTTTACTATAGCAGCCCTGCACAGGACCTCGACTATGCCGGTCTGCTGGCTGTAGGCCGTATTGAAATCAATCGTCAGGCTCTTATCCTTGTCCAGGGTAAAATTATAGGTTACATTAGCAGGCAACGCACTCCGGTAAACCAGATTTTTCGGCTCGCTCTGTAACATGCCCATAAGCTCACTTATCTGGTCATTTGCTTCCTTGCTTTGCATGTAATATTCTTCACTGACTATGCCTGAGGACTTTGTGTCTATATAATATATATTTACAGCTATTCCCTCAGTTTTTTTCTCGTCCCTTTCGCAGGCTGCAATCAAAACTGTAAATACAAATATAATTGCTAATATAACCAGACCTTTTCTCATACTGACCATGCCCTTCCTGATAAGCAGCCGGCACTAAAGCCGGCGGTGATGCTGCAGACCATAGTATAATAAATAAAGATTTATGATACATAGTTCAGAGGAATTCTTACATTAAATGTGGTACCTTCCCCTTCCTTGCTGTATACCTTGATTGCACCATGATGCATCTGGATAACACTTTTGGTTATGGCAAGACCCAATCCGGTTCCTCCGCTTTCTCTTGATCTGGCCTTGTCGACCCTGTAGAACCTTTCAAAAATAAAGTCCTGTTCCGATTCCGGTATACCTATACCCGAATCCGCCACCTTAATAAAGAAGTACTTATGGTCGGCGTTTAAGGATACTCTGACCCAGCCGTCCTCAACATTATATTTGATGGCATTTTCTATAAGATTGCTGATGGCCAGCGATAGCTTTACCTCATCCACCTCGGCTATCACAGGCCTGAAGCTTTCAAAAATCATCTCAATGTTTCGTTTTTGGGCAATGGGCCTTAGACGCTTGAGAATTAACTCCAGCAGCTCATTGATATTAACCTGGGCAATGTGCATGTCACCGGCTTTCTTGTCCAGCTTTACCAGGGACAGCAAGTCATTTATAATCTTATTCTCCCTGTCAATCTCATCCACTATATCCACAAGAAATTCCCGGTATAGCTCCACCGGCGCATCCTCCTGGGCCAGCAAGGAATCAGCCAGCACCTTTATTGATGTAATTGGTGTTTTCAACTCATGAGACACATTAGAAACAAATTCCTGTCGAGAGCTTTCCAGCTTCTGCATCTGACTGAGCATGTGATTGAAGGCATCCGATATTTTTTCAATTTCATTATAGCCCTTGATAGAAATGCCCTCATCCATATAACCTTCGGTAATATGGTTAATTGAATGCATAAGACTTGTCAGCGGCTTTGTAAGAATGCCGGAGAAAAACACAGAAAATACCACAATAAGAACAGCCAGGGTTATCGCAAATAAAAGCACCCTCTGTTCCATACTGCTTCTTATACTGTGGATATCCTTTGTTGAAAAGCTCATGACAATGGCACCCAGAATTTCCTTTGTATCCTTGTGGGTGATTGGATATGTCAGCTTAAGATGGCCAGCTTTTCTGTCATTGACAGGTATTACGGTATTGCCGCTTAAGCACCTGATAACATCATCCGATATCAGATACTTATCCTTGGCAATTGAATAGGTATCCTTGACTATCATTAAGGTGTTGTTGACAATAATAATTCTGCCGTCATATATATCCGCTATTCTGTTGATATTCGCATCAATGACAGGATCACTGCCGTTGGTCAAGTAAACAGATTTATATAATATATTGGACAATATCATGCCCTGGCTTTTTAGCTCCTCTATTCTGCTGTTAATGGTCTTTTCCTCATAGGTATTCAGCAATACATAGGTAAAAAAGGACAAAGGAACTACTCCCAGCAATATAAATGCCAGGAGCAGATATATCCTCATACTGTTTAAAATTTTAATCTTACTCTTGATTTTGGAAAAAATAGCCCACACCCCATTTTGTATGTATATATTTTGGTTCGCTAGGATCGCTCTCTATTTTTTCACGCAGCCTTCTTATATGAACATCGACTGTTCTGATATCTCCCGGATAATCGTATCCCCATATTATATTAAGAAGATTCTCACGGCTGTAAACCTTATTGGGATTAAATATGAGAAGCTCAAGGAGATCAAATTCCTTAGCGGTCAGATTTACCTCCTTGCCTGCTATATAGACTCTTCTGTTGTCGCAATCTATCTTCATATCGCCAAAGGTGACTGTTTTGGAATTAGAGTTACCCACGGACGCTGACTTGCTGTTACGGCGCAGGATCGCTTTAATTCTTGCTTTAACCTCCAAAATATTGAAGGGCTTGGTTATATAGTCATCTGCACCATACTCCAGACCAAGAATCTTATCCATGTCATCGCCCTTTGCTGTAAGCATGATGATCGGCATGTTTGAAAATTCCCTGATCTGCTGGCATACCTCAAAGCCGTTCAGCTTCGGCAGCATGACGTCCAGCAATACAACATCATATTCCTTCTTTTTGGCAGCCTCGACTGCTTCCTCACCGTCATAGGCACAATCAACCTCCATACCATCCTGCTCCAGGCTGAATCGTATGCCCTTGACAATCAGCTTCTCATCATCTACAACAAGTACTCTTTTTCCCATTTTCATCACCTCATTATTTTTTGAACATACTATATTTATCCTGCTACAATTATCTATTTATTGTGCTGTAATTGTATTCCTGCTTCATACTTAACCTTATGCTCCGGTTATTATGCCGGCTTCTGATACTGCCGCAATCAATCTGGTCCAGCCCAAATAAAAGCAGTATCCATGCATGTGTCACACGATTATCACAGCTATATATTATGCTGCAGCCGGCCCAGTTTTGCCGCAGCCAGCCTGCTATTCTGCCACAATTCTTGACGCTATGCGGTTAAACAGCCCTTCCTTGATGCCGGGTATTTTCATCAAGTCCTCTATGGTTTTGAATTTGCCGTTAGTATTGCGATATTCTATGATGCTGTTTGCCTTTGCCTCACCGATTCCCGGCAAAGTCATCAGCTCGGCTGCGTCCGCAGTATTGATATTAACCTGCTTCTCCCTGCCGTCATCTTCATCATCGTTTCCGGTACCTTCAAGCCTTTCAGCGATAGATAAATCCTCCAGCTCCTTAACAGTCGGTATATAGTAGCGCTTACCATCTGTCAATTTCTGAGCCTGATTGATATAATCCCCGGCTGCATCCTCATTCAGGCCTCCTGAAAGTACTATCAGATCATAAAGTCTTGCGCCTTCCTCAAGCTCATAGACACCAGGCTCCTTTATCGCTCCGCAGATATGTACGGCAATCATTTCTGTCTGTCGGGCCTGCTGCCTGATACCTGTCGGCTCATCAGCCTTTATATCTTCTTCTGTAACTGATTTATTCAGCGAATTGCCTGAACCAATCCCGGAATTGCTGCCTTTATCCTCGATGCCGGACAGTATAACCGATTTGTCCGCATTATATTTACAGCTGTAGAAAAAGCCTGAAGCTATGACAAACAGAAGAAGCAAAACGACTACTATATTTCTTTTTATCATAACAATCTCCTTATAAAAAATAAGAAGACTTAAAAAGTACCCCTCTATACTTTTGCTATGATAATTAATTTTACATAATCTGCACTTCATTTACAATAGGTATTATAGACATAATTTTTTGATATTTTATGCATTTTTTTGATTTTCATAAAATTTTTCAGACGGTGCTGCTGTTATACTCCCTTTTCACGATTCCACTCAAATATAATTATTCCTGCAATAATAAGTATAAGTCCCATTAGCTTCTTCCATTCGAAGGGAACCTTTTCGCTGCCGCATAAACCGAAAAGCTCAATCAGATAGGCCACAATAAGCTGGGATGTAATTATAAACATATTGGCTGCCGCCGGTCCGAGTATGTCTACGCTTTTTATTACGGTGTAGGTAATAAAGGCTCCTATAATACCACCCAAAAGAAGATATTTCTGTTCAATTTTTAACAATGCTCCAAAGCTGCCGTCTCTTCCTGTAAAAAGCCAGGCAGCCAAGCAAACCAGCAAGGCTGAAAACTGTACAAAGCTCGCACTGACCCATATACTTGTCTGCTTTGTAAGTCCGGTGTTTAATACCCCCTGTATACTCATCAGTCCGCCTGATATTATCGCAATCAGTATTCCCCACATATCCGGTTACCAACCTTTCATTTTGATATCCTTCTGCTTATACCCTTTAACATTTCCAGAAGGCTGGTCAATTATACCGATTAATATAATTTAAAGGCTTATCACAGCGACATAAAAAGCAGCTTTACTTACATTACCATTCCAAAAAGTGCCAGATAAATAAGTAAAGGCAAAACTCATCCTTACAGATATTAAGATTATCCTGGATGAATTTTGCCATATAGTCCGAATAAGTTGCATATCCCGGTTCATATGCTCGGATTTAGCAGATGACCATATGCCAAAGATCTTATGCAAATCTTCCTTTCTTCTTTATCTGATCCTAAATCTCACTTAAGCACTGATCCAGAATAGAATACATTTCATCTACGTGCTCTTTGCGAACAATAAGCGGAGGTACGAAACGGATTATCCTTTCTCCTGCCGATATCAGAATCAATCCCTTTGAATGAACCTTTGGCAGCAAATCCTTAACCGGCATCCTAAACTCCAGTCCCTGCAGCAGACCCATACCGCGGCGTTCGCTTATGAAGTCGTATTTTTTAACCAGCCCATCAAGCTTTGATATCAGATAAGGAGCTACCTCATTAACATTATCCAGCAGCTTCTCGCTCTCATAGAGGTCAAACACCTTGCTGACCGCTGCTGCAGCAAATGGATTGCCACCATAGGTAGTACCATGATCTCCTGGCTCAAATGCATTCGCAATCCTTTCAACAGCGGCAAATGCTCCTACCGGAATCCCGCAGCCAAGAGCCTTTGCGCTGGTCATGATATCAGGCTTAACACCATACTGCTCATAGGCAAACATACTGCCGGTACGTCCCATTCCGCACTGGATTTCATCAAATATCAATACGATATCCTTCTCTGTGCAAAGCTTTCTAATTCCCTGTATAAATTCCTTTGTTGCCGGATAAATGCCTCCTTCACCCTGAACAGGCTCCATAATGATGGCGCAGGTGTTATCATCAACCAGCTCCATAACACTTTCCAGGTTGTTGAACTCGGCAAATGCCACACCGCCGATTAAGGGCTCAAAGGCTTCACGGTATTTTTTGGTTCCTGTAACGCTAAGGGCCCCCATGCTTCTGCCATGGAAGGAGTGGTTCATTGCAATAATTTTGCTGTCGGCCTTGCCCTTCTTCTTATAATAGTACTTCCTTGCCAGCTTTACCGCTCCTTCAACTGCCTCCGTACCGCTGTTGGTGAAAAAGCCCTTATCCATTCCTGAAGCATCAAGCAGCTTTTTTAAAGCTTCAATGGCCGGTATATTAAAAAACAGGTTTGATGTATGCAAAAGCTTGTCAATCTGGGTTTTGAGGGCATCGTTATAGGCCTTGTTGTTGTAGCCTAAGGCAAATACGGATATCCCCGCAGCAAAATCCAGATATTTTTTTCCTTCCGTATCATAAAGATACATCCCGTCACCATGATCCAATATTATTTTGTATCGGCTGTACATAGGTATAAACAGTTTGTCAGCATCTTCAAAATAGCCCATCATCCTGCATATGCCTTTATTATATATTTATAAAGGCACTTTCCTCCTTCCTTATATTAACCAAACAGTTCATTATTCATGTTCCGCAAACAGTTCAATATTTGTATTCTGTTTATAATTAATCCATATTCTGCTTACAGTTCATTATCATAGATACTGTTTTCATCTACTATTGCCGTTCCTATTCCTTTATTGGTGAAGAACTCCAGCAGCAGACAGTGGGGGATTCTGCCGTCCAGAATATGTACCCTTGATACACCGTTTCTGACCGCATCAACACAGTTTTTCAGCTTAGGCAGCATTCCTCCTCCTATAAAGCCGCTGGCCAGAAGCTCATCAGCCTTTTTAAGCGTCAGCACCGAAATCAGGCTGCTTTTATCGTTGGGATCGGCATATACCCCTTCAATATCTGTCAAAAATACCAGCTTTTCAGCCTTCATGGCGGTAGCTATGGCGCATGCCGCATCATCGGCATTAATATTGTAATTCAGATATTCATCGTCAATTCCTATAGGGGCTATGACAGGGACGAAATCGTTGTCCAGAAGTGTATCAATCAAATCCGTATTAACATGCTTTATATTCCCAACAAAGCCAATATCCTGACCGTTGACCAGTCTCTTTTCAACCTTGAGGGTGCTGCCATCCTTGCCGCTAATACCGACCGCCTTGACTCCCAGCTTTTCCACCAGCTGAACCAGATACTTGTTGACTCTTCCCAGCACCATTTCAGCCACCTCCATGGTCTGGGCATCGGTAACACGCAATCCTTCGACAAATCTGGATTCATGCCCCATAAGGCTGAGCCATTTTGTTATTTCCTTGCCGCCCCCATGTACAATGATCGGCTTCAGTCCTATCAGCTTTAAGAGGGCAACATCCTTAATCACATTGTTCTGGAGATTATCATCCAGCATGGCGCTTCCGCCGTACTTTACCACAACCTTTTTGTTGTTAAACCTCTGAATATATGGCAATGCCTCAATCAAAGTATGTGCCTTGAACAACAACTGCTCCATCTGCATCATGATACTAATTTCCTTTCAGTTTAGTATTTGTCTGTTTATGACCTGTAATCGGCATTAATCTTTACATAATCATAGGTTAAATCGCAGCCCCAGGCGGTGGCTGTCGCGTTGCCTGCCTTTAAATCGGCAATAGCCTTGACTTCCTTTGCGGAAAGTATTTTTGTGGCAAATTCCTCCGAGTAGTCACAGGCCACACCGTTTTCCACCAGCTTAAGCTTTCCCTCACTGCTTTCAATATACAGATCCACCTTATCCGGATCAAAGTCTGCACCCGAGTAGCCCATAGCGCACAGGATACGGCCCCAGTTGGCATCGCTGCCGTACACAGCCGACTTGACAAGATTTGAGCTTATAATGGACTTGGCAAGAATGGCTGCTTCCTCCTCAGTTTTAGCGCCAACAATAGTAGCCTCCAGCAGCTTTGTTGCTCCCTCACCGTCGGCAGCCAGCATTTTTGCCAGCTGGGTGGTAACATAATTTAAGGCTTCACAGAATTTATCATAATCCTCATTCTTCTCCTTAATCTCCTCATTGCCTGCAAGGCCGTTGGCCAGTATCAGCAGTGAATCGTTGGTTGAGGTATCCCGATCTACTGATATCATATTAAAGCTTTTCTTGACATCTGCGCTTAAGGCCTCCTGCAGCAGCTCCTTACTGATTGCCAGATCAGTTGTTATAACCCCCAGCATGGTTGCCATATTGGGATGAATCATTCCCGAGCCCTTGGCCATTCCTCCAAGTACAACCTCCTTGCCTCCGACTGTGAAGCTGACTGCACATTCCTTGGCATATGTATCGGTAGTCATAATTGCTTCTGCTGCAAGTGTGCCGGCCTCAATATCATCCGACAGGGACTGGGCAAGAAGCTTGACGCCATTTTTAATAACATCCATCGGCAGCTGCTTGCCGATAACTCCGGTTGACGCCGTATATACTGAAGTAACCGGAATATTCAAAGCCTGGGCTACTGCCTCAGCCATCTGCCGATTATTTAACTCTCCCTGGCTGCCGGTGCAGGCATTGGCTACCCCGCTGTTTAAAACAACTGCCTGTATATGTTCACTTTCCTTTGTTAGCTTAATATCCCATTTTACAGGAGCCGCCTTAACCACATTGGTGGTAAAGGTGCCTGCTCCTTTGGCAGGCACACCGGAATAAACCAGTGCCATATCCTTTCTTTTCTTTTTAATTCCAGCATACACTCCTGCCGCATAAAAGCCCTTTGCTGCGGTAACTCCACCTTTAATAATATTCATAATGGTCCATCCTTTCTTTATTAGCCAAATACATTCAGAATCAAAAAACTTATATACCCTGATATACCGTATCAATATTTCAATCCAATTTATATTTATTCATTTAAATAAAGTCTATAGCTAATCAAATCCGGTCTCTTAATCCAGCCGAGCTTGCTCCAGAAATTATTGCCGGTTTCATTATCTGTAAAGCAAACCAGGGATAAGGCCGTGATCTTTTCATCCTTCATAGCCTCTATTACCTTATCCACCAGCTGCCTGCCGATTCCTCTTCGTCGGTGGCTGCCGTCCACACACAAATGATATATATTTCCTCTTCGGCCGTCATGTCCGCTCAAAACAGCACCAATAATCCGGCCGTCCTCTTCGGCAACAAAATTTGTGCGTGGATTCCTTCGCACAAATCTTTCTATTCCCTCCCTGGAATCATCAATGCTTCTTAATCCCACACCGGAAGTATTTTGCCAAAGCTGATACACACTTTCATAATCGCTCATTTCAAAGAACCGAATTATAATAATATCACCCCCGAGCCATTCCGAAAAAGGAATGAAATGTTTAAGTGTTTATAATTATACATCTGGATTAAATTTTATGCAATACCCTCTTTATATTTTATTTGTGATTTTCATAATATTTCGCTGCCCGGGTTTTTACTTCCTTTTAATTTTACTTCTTCAAGTCTATTCCCAAATCAAGCAGAACCTCATAAATCCTGGATATCGGAAAGCCTACAACATTATAATAATCCCCTCTTATTTCCCTGATATATAGACCGAATTTTCCTTGTATTGCATAGGCTCCCGCCTTATCCACAGGCTCTCCTGTTGCAATATAATCTTTAATTTGCTCATCCGTCAAATTCTGCATCATCACCTTGGTGGACACAGCAAAGGACAATCTTTGTTGCCTGCTATCATTTATAATTATACTTACTCCACTGATCACCTCATGACTGTTTCCTGACAGCATCCTAAGCATCCTGAAGGCATCCGCCTCATCTCTGGGCTTGCCGAGGGCATGTCCATCATAAAAGACCATAGTATCGGCACCTATTATAATAAAATTCTCCTGCCCTGCATTAACATTATCAGCTTTGTTACCTTTATTATCCTTATTGCCCCCATAGCTCCCATTATGCATCATATATTTGGACAATACCGCTTCCGTCTTAAGGGAGGCCAGGGCCTGGACCATCCTTGAAGGCTCTGTTTCCGATACCGTTTCCTCCACATCGGCTACTATCACCTGATAAGGTATACCCATCTGCTCCATTATTTCCTTCCTTCTTGGAGAAGCACTTGCCAGAATTATATGGTAGTTAGTCATAGCTTAATTTCCTTTCTGTGATAATAATTTATAATAACAGGAATTCTATAATCATAATAGAGGCTTTATCCTATGTCATTGTATTTAGTTTAAAGTTCACTATAATTGGTATTTTGAATCATAAATATAATTATTAAAAGCAGTCCAGGCTAAAACCAGCTTATAAAGTCATACACTCATAAGCAAGCTAAAACAGGCATATGCGGAATGAAATTTTTGTTTGCCTGTCCTGACCGTAATCAATTATAATAAATTATAGTAAATAATATATTCTTGTAAATAACTTTACTGATTTTCCGAGAAATTTTTCTTGCATAAAAATAAAAAATGTTGTATATTTAATCATATAATTACAAATTAGTATACCCGCATATGCATTTTCATATAGGTTATGGGGTCGTACATATTTAACTGTTTTGGAACATTATAAGGAGGTTGAATTATGAAGGAAAAGGTTATACTTGCCTATTCAGGCGGTCTTGACACAACTGCTATCATACCCTGGCTTAAGGAAAATTATGATTATGAGGTAATATGTGTATGTATTGATGTTGGCCAGGGAAACGAACTGGACGGATTGGAGGAAAGAGCTAAACTGGCAGGAGCCAGCAAGCTTTACATCGAGGATCTGGTGGATGAGTTTGTAAATGAATATGTAATGCCTTGCGTTAAGGCTAATGCAGTATATGAAAATAAATATTTGCTGGGAACCAGTATGGCAAGACCCGTTATTGCCAAAAAGCTTGTTGAAATAGCAAGGCTTGAAGGAGCCAGCGCCATCTGCCATGGAGCTACAGGCAAGGGTAACGATCAGGTGCGTTTTGAGCTGACCATCAAGGCTCTGGCACCGGATCTGAAGATTATTGCTCCCTGGAGAATCTGGGATCTGTCCTCCCGTGAAGAGGAAATAGAGTATTGCAAAAAGCATGGAATTGATCTTCCCTTCTCCGCAGACAACAGCTATTCCCGTGACCGCAACATATGGCATATAAGCCATGAAGGTCTTGAGCTGGAGGACCCGGCAAATGCTCCTAACTATGACCACCTGCTGGTGCTTGGAGTAAGCCCGCAGAAGGCTCCCGATGAGGGTGAAAGCATAAGCATATCATTTGAAAAGGGTGTGCCAACCGCTCTAAACGGCAAGAAGATGTCTGCAAGAGCTATCATTGAGCAATTGAATATTCTTGGCGGTAAGCATGGAATAGGCATTGTTGATATAGTAGAAAACCGTGTGGTAGGTATGAAATCCCGCGGCGTATATGAGACCCCTGGCGGTACTATCCTGATGGAAGCCCATATGCAGCTGGAGGAATTGATTCTTGATCGTGACACCCTGTCCGCCAAAAAAGAAATCGGAAACAGATTTGCCAACCTGGTGTACGAGGGTAAATGGTTCACACCACTTAGGGAGGCATATCAGGCATTTATCGAATCGACCCAGCAGTATGTTACCGGCGAGGTTAAGCTGATGCTTTATAAGGGAAATATTATAAAGCAGGGCACAAGCTCACCGTACTCATTGTATAACGAATCCATCGCCTCCTTTACAACCGGCGATTTGTACAATCATCGTGATGCCGAGGGCTTCATCAACCTGTTTGGCTTATCCTTAAAGGTACGTGCCATGAAAATGGCTTCACTTAACCAGGATGAAGAATAAGCCCGGAGAATTTCATAGGGCAAATTGCAAAAAACCTCACTGACAGCTCATATGAGCTATTAGTGAGGTTATTTCATGTATCTGTTCAGAAAATGCTCTACTCTTCTTTTATACTCTTCCTTATTGCGGCAATAGCTTTGTGCATGCCTGGCCTTTGCCACCAGAAAGATGGCCTTGTTTTTTTTCTTGTGTTCATACATATCCCTGGACATATATGAAGGAACAAAGTTGTCTATTTTGCCGTGAATGAAAAGCACAGGCGTTTCCACATCAGCTATAACCTTAATGGGTGAAACCTCCTTATACCAGAAGCCTGCCCGAAGGTAAGTCAAAAAGCTGACTACAGGAATGCAGAAGCAGGGCAAATGATAAAACTGCTTAAGCTGATGCCTGATCAGCTGCTGCAGATCCGAATATGCGCAGTCTGCAATGGCACATTTTACCCTGTCATCAATAGCAAGGTGCAAAAGTACTGTGCTTCCTCCCATTGATTCACCATGGGTTACCAGCTTTATATCCTCACCATAGCTGTTGATACACCAGTCAACCACCTTTTTTAAATCATATTTTTCATAATATCCCATCGAGGTATGAGCCCTGCCGCTAAGACCGTGGTTTCTGTGATCATACATCAGGACTGTAAAGCCAAGCTTATAAAAAAGCTCCATGTATTTTATCGAGGTATATTTGGCGCATCCCAGACCATGGCACAGAATCGCCAGCTTTTTATCCCTGTTATCAACAGCCTCAACCAGCTCGCAGGAAAGCTCATATCCAAAATCCGACTGTATGGTAAATACCTTTTTAGGCAGCCTTTTATAATAATCCAGGTCAAAGGACTTGCAAAGAGTCTCCCTCCTGAAGCCCTTTTCATAGGGTATCACTCTGGGCTTGATAATCAGATCCGACAGGCACCAGAGCATTTCCAGAAAGCATACAGAAATTAACTTGAACATATATCCTCCGATTAGCTTCCTTATATGTTCTATTAATCTCCATATGCTCGTTTTTTATACCAAAGGGTGGTTTATTGTCTGTTCTGATTGCTGAAGACGTATGCTCCAATACCAACCGCAATGGTCAGATTCAGGGAATCCACATAGGGCGACTGCGGTATCATAATGCTTGTGCCAACCCTCAGGAAGGAATCATCAAGTCCGCTTGCCTCATTGCCAAATACAAGAGAATACAGCTTTGCCTTCGGACAATTATCAAGGGTAAGGGTTTTCTCGCCGTTCAGCATGAAGGTATAAATCTCATGCCTGCCAAATTCCTGCCGGTAGCTGTCAAAGCTGTCATAGTGGGCAAAATTTAATCTGAACAAGGCCCCCATCGAGGAGCGCACAGTTTTGGGATTGAAGATATCCGCACAGGGCCGTATTATTGCCAGATTATATATAGCAAATCCTACAGCCGTTCTGATAATTGTCCCCAGATTGCCCATATTACTGGGATTAACAAGTACTATATGGGGCTTATCCGCCTCCAGTTTGCATTGATACTTGTCAAATACCCCCGCCACATAGCAATTTTCCTTATCGCTGAGCCTATTGATAAGCTTATCATTAAGCTCTATACCGATATTGCTTCTACTGCATATGCTTCGCAGCTTCTCCTGTTCGGTAAAGCTGGAATGGACTATGACCTTTCTTACTATTTCAGGCTTTGCATTAATAAGCTCGAAGGTAGGAAAGGCTCCCAGAGTATAGGAATAGTCAGCATCCTTTTTATAAGGCTTAATCTGCTGGTTGCCTATGCTGTTTATATTTCCTTCGTTCTTCATAAATCATGCCTTCCCTCAAAGCCTTAATAAATGTCTTTATCAGCTATGCCTCATTTCCCACAAAGGTCAGAGCCAGCATGCCCGGACCTGTATGTGTGCCGATGATAGGACCTATATTTGCAATAATTATATCCTTAACAAGATCTTTTTCTCGTATAATTGCTTCCAGTTCCCTGGCCTGCTCAATATTATCCCCATGGCCTACTATTATTGTCTGATTTTTTGTATCTATACCTTCGTTTTCCAGCTTGCCCACCAAAAGCTCCAGCTCAGCCTTTGAGCCCCTGATCTTTGATTTTACAACCAGTTTACCGTAATCGTCGGTGCTCAGTACAGGTCTGATTTTTAAGGCTGTTCCCATAAATGCTTCTACAGAAGATATTCTTCCGCCACGCTTCAAATAATATAAATCCTTCACAGTAAACCAGTGGCGCACCTTTTTCTTGTTTGACTCCACCCAGTCTCTCAGTTCCTCAATTGACAAGCCCTTTTTCTTCTGCTGGGCGGCCAGATATACAAGAAGCCCTTCACCTATTGATGCACATAATGAATCTATACTTATAATCTTTCTGTCGGGATACTCTTCAGCCAGCTCGCTGATAACCAGCTGTGAGGTATTATATGTTCCGCTTAGTCCGGAAGAAAAAGCTATGTATAATATATCCTTGCCCTCTTTTAAAATCTCACTGAAATATTCATGAAATGCAGCCGGTGTAATCTGAGATGTATGGGATACCGAACCATTTTTCAGCTTGCTGTAAAATTCGCTGACTGACAAATTTCGTTCATCAGGATAATGCATGTATTCCACTTCGTCAACGATTAAGCCCATCGGAATAACATGTATATCATTTTCTTCGATCACCTCTGCAGGCAAATCAAGCGTCGCATCACTTACCAAAATATAATCTCCCATAATAACCTCCATGCTGTAATTGACCAGTTATACATCTTTATTAAAAATATAATAATATTGTACTATGAATATACCTGTTAATGCAAGCTAAACCGCTAAAAGCCGATATAGTTTGACCTAAATTTCGACATGTAAATTCAGTTATCAGAGGATAAAATTGGAAATAAGCATTACCAGTGGAATTGTCAAAGAGCACAGGATCGTAGTCACTGCAAACATTTCCGAAGCATATCTGTAATCCTTGTCAAACCTCAGGGCAAAAAGGTTAATGGTTGCAGCAGTCGGACAGGCTGCAGCCAGTACAATCGTAAGCAGGACAATTCTGGGTATATCAAAGAGGCTGAATACTGACAGGATCGACACAGGCACCAAAAATAGCTTTAAAAAGGCTACATAATATATGCGCCACCTGGTTAGCAGCTTTTTTATATCTGTCTGGGCAATCGTAGCTCCAGCCACCATCATTGCCATCGGAGTATTCATTTCACCGATATAATTGATTGCATCATGCAACGGCTTGGGCAGTATTATTCTAAGGATGAAAAATATAAAGCCGGATACTGTGGCTATGACACTTGGAGACAAGAGGGCTTTTACAACAGACCGAAAATCTCTTTTTCCTGATACTGTTATAGCCCCATGGGTCCATACAGACAGATTGAAAATAGTCATATATGCTGTCAGATAAAATACACCCTCGCTGCCGAATATGCCATTTACAAGAGGAATTCCAATAAAGCCGCAATTGGAGTAAGCAGTTGCAAACCTCTCAAGTACCGCCTTTTGCGGATTCTTCTTATTTCTTATTATCAAGCTGGCGAGTATTATAGCAAATACATGTGTTATCAGGGCAAGCAGCAGCGAAATTAAAAGGCCCCTGGCCAGCTCAGCCTCAAATTCTCTTTGATAAGAAATAAATATAACAAAAGGATTTACCAGCATCAGCACCAGATCGGCCAGCCTTTTGTTGCTTTCTGCATCTATCAGCTTCAGCCTGAAGCATACGGCTCCAATAACAATGATGAAAAACATTATCAATATTTGATTAAAGGATGCATATGCAAGTGACATAGGTTTTCCCACTTTCTTATGTATAATTTTTCTGTAATTCTGTAACCATTTAATTATGCACTCTTTATGCGTCAGGTTCAAGCTTTTCCTGAGCCGGTATATTCTTACCTAATAAACTTTTATACGTCATTATATACTTATTCAAAAGTATGAGCTGATAATATAACTGCATATAAATCAAGTCAATAGAAAATTTCATATGAATTATGTATTAATTTGACTGTACTTTTATTGCGGTATATCTGAGTAAATCTGCTGTCAATGCGATTAATATATTCTTTTTGATGGATTATAATAAAATACTTTTATGCTGAATAATGCAAATTCATTTTTCCTGCTTGTCAGGTAAAGCAATTTATAAGATAATTAGCTTACTAAAAGGATAACAGGCTTAGCGATAAATGGCACGGTATATGCCTTAATTAGATGAATAACAGAAAGGCATGATTAGCGATATGGGATATGAAGGCTTTTTTAAAAGGATGCCGATTATAGAAACAGAACGACTGATTTTACGTCAGATAACTGAAAGTGAAGCAGACGGCAGGGATTGTCTGGAATTTATAAACGACTACAGTGTATACAGGTTTTGGGGCACATACGATGAAGCTGCCGATATAAAGGGCCGCCGTCCCAGGAAAAAGACAAGGCTGGACTACCATTACAACTACACCATGAAGGAATATAGGGCCCGCCGGGAATTATCCTGGCTTTTGGAGCTTAAGGACAGCGGCAAGGTAATTGGCGAAATCGTTTTGTATGATTTTCGTCTAAATAAGCAGGCCGATATAGGTTATCGGATTAACAGCAGCTACTGGGGACATGGCTATGCTCCTGAAGCGGTAACTGCAATTATTAAAACCGCCTTTGAGCTGATGGAACTGGAACGGTTGCAGATAAGATGCTTCACCAATAACCACGGCTCCATTCGAGTAGCACAAAAGCTTGGCTTTACCCAGGAGGGTTTAATCAGGCACGGGGCTATCGTTGATGTAATGAAGGATTTTTATATCTTCGGGCTAATCAGGGAGGATTATATTAAAAACCCTGTAACCGCAACGGTAAAATACCTGCAGCTGCCGGGTGACGAAGAGTAAGCTTTACCGAATGGCAAAGAGTGTAAACCCAAACAACTGACCTGGCAAGAGGTATGATGCCTGTACAGACCTGTATATAGTAATTAATTCTCTGCAAGGCGTCCTGCCTTGCAGAGAATTTATTTTAGCTGAAGATCTCAACAGAGCTTCACCATATTCTTTAGCACAAAAGTAAAAACGAAGTAACGATTCGAAATCATAAAATCTGCTTAAGTTCATTTAGGGATGATATTCTGATTCCTGTATACTCCCTGTAAGCGTCAGGGCTCTTGCATATCCATATGGGAGTAATTCCGGCGCCAATTGCGCCTGCTATATCATTAGGATAAAAATCCCCTACATATACCGCTTCCTCCGGCCTTATACCAAGGTTATTGCATGCCATATAAAATATCTTCGGATCCGGCTTTGCGACTTTACTTTCTTCGGACACAATTATGTCATCAAAATAAGCCTCAATTCCTGCTACCCTGATTTTTTCCCTTTGTACCTTTGAATAACCGTTTGTGATTACTCCCAGCTTATACCTGGTTCTCAGATATTCCAGCACATCCTTTGCTTCAGGAAAGGCTACGGCAAAGCTACCAAATACAGAATTCCGCTCCTGTATAAATTCCTGCGACGTAAGAGGCAGGCTCCATACCTTATTCAGCTCAGGCATAAAATTCTTCAGTCCGCCATAGCCGCTGGCATCTATTTCTGTCATGTAGCTGATTAAATCGTCCTTATCTATGCTGTAAGGATATAAAGCTGAATACTTGTCGATAAAGTAATGACAAAAGCTTAAAAATGCTGCCTTGCGATCAACCAAGGTATCGTCTATATCAAAAATAACTGCTTTTATATTATTCATTAGCCTTGTTCCTGTAACCTCTTTCTAACTAAACAGCGTTATAGCATCCCCGGGCCAAAAATTCAGTGGGAACTAAGTAAACTTATGAGCCTTATGCTTATAATAACAGTATTCCGTTCCTTTCAGCCTCCTGTACTACCTCCGGAGGCCAGATGGATGATTGAACCTCTCCTATATGGGCCTTCCTCAGGTAGAACATGCATATTCTGGACTGACCTATGCCACCGCCTATAGTATATGGCAGCTCCTTGTCCATTATAGCCTTTTGGAAGGGCAGCTGCAGGCGATCCATACAGTTGCTTATCTGAAGCTGCGACAGCAAAGAGTCCTCATCCACGCGAATACCCATACTGGACAGCTCAAGCGCTATGTCCAGTACTGGATAATATACTATAATATCACCATTTAGGCTCCAGTCATCATAGTCAGGGGCTCTTCCGTCATGACGCTGGCCTGATTTCAACGCTCCGCCAATCTGCATGATAAAAATGGCTCCATATTCTTTGGCTGCCTTATACTCCCTTTCCTTTGGAGTCAGATCCGGATATCTGTCCTCAAGCTCCTGGGAGCTGATGAAGGTAATGTCCTCAGGAAGAATTGATCCTATATAATCATACCTGGAGGCCATATATTTCTCGGTATTCTTTAAAGCCTCATAAACCTTTCTTACCACTTCCTTTAAGGTGGCTTCATTGCGGTCGGACTTATCTATAATTTTTTCCCAGTCCCACTGGTCTACATATATTGAATGTATATTATCCGATTCCTCATCTCTTCTGATGGCACTCATATCAGTATACAGGCCTTCTCCCACTGCAAAGCCGTATCTCTTAAGGGCATATCTCTTCCATTTGGCAAGGGATTGAACAATTTCAACCTCCTTGTCGTTTTGCTCCTTTATGCCAAAGCTTACAGGTCTCTCAACACCGTTCAGATTATCATTTAAGCCTGTTTCCGGCCTGACAAACAAAGGAGCGGAAACACGGGTAAGATTAAGCTGATTTGCCAGCTCCCTTTCAAAAAAATCCTTAACCAGCTTAATTGCGATTTCCGTTTCCTTAATATCCAGCTTGGGGCTATAGCCCTTGGGAATAGTTAGCTTCATATACTTTCCTCCATTTTTATGCGATCTTGCAAGTAAATCCATATCTTATGCATATTTATAAGTCCGCTAGTAGTTATGTAGCACATTTTACATTTATAAAGCTGATTTGTCAATAACAGCACCGGCAAATAAAGCTAAGAAAAAGGATTCTGCTCAAAAGCCGTCAGGCTTAAGGCAAAATCCCTAATCAGTGATAATTATTTAGCTGAGTATAGCTGTCGGTTTTACTCCTGCAGACTCATTGTCCCGGTAACCTTGCTTGTACTATCCATGCTAAAGGAATCCTTGTATTCCTGTTTTGTAAAGTATACATTACCGTCTACCGTAGCATCAACCAGGGCAAAGTTATCTGCATCAACATACAGGTCCCCCTTAAAGGTACCATGCTGAATGCTGGCATTGGGGCTTTTTATAGTCATCTTCGGAGCCGTTAGGACATATCTGGCAGTAATGTTGCGGTTTTCATCCTGTGAA
This sequence comes from Clostridiales bacterium, assembly GCA_012512855.1. Taxonomy (GTDB): domain Bacteria; phylum Bacillota; class Clostridia; order Lachnospirales; family Lachnospiraceae; genus Mobilitalea. The sequence continues at coordinate 20,461 of JAAZDK010000057.1, read as the reverse complement.
TACAGGGCAATTTTTCTTTGTATTATATCATTGCCTGCATCATCCTTCTTACCGTTCTTGAACTCACCCTCAAGCACCAGCTCCTGATCTACTGTCAAATTCTTTGTAAGACATATAATCCAGGTTCCGGTATTGCTTATAGCATCAACAAAGGCCTGCTCAGTGTCAACTATGGATGCGGTGGTAACGGCATCAGTATTATCTTTATTATCTGTATCATTCGTTTCATTGGTATTCTTTTTAATACAGGCAGACATAAACGATAAGGCCATGATTAATGCCAATATAATAAAACCTAATTTTGCTTTCATATGTTCCCTCCCATGGAGATAATTATAGATATTATAATTATTTCCATAAGATGAAAAAGAATACATGCCATTACTTATGATAAGGCTCATTTCTGTTTATTTTAAATGACCTGTATATCTGCTCCAGCAGAATCATTCTCATAAGCTGATGGGGAAAGGTCATTTTTGAAAAGCTCAGCCGGTAATTGGCCCTTGCCAAAACCTCATCCGACAGGCCCAAGGAGCCGCCTATAATGAAGCTTACATGGCTGTTGCCTGAAAGGGCGAGCTTGTCCAGCTTGACGGCAAGCTCTTCGGATGACAGCATATGTCCGTCTATAGCCAGGGCTATGCAATAGGAGTCATCCCTGATAGCCTTTAAGATCCTGTCGCCTTCCTTCTTTTTTATAGCAGCCACTATGGCAGGCGGGGCATTGTCAGGAGTGCTTTCATCAGCCAGCTCTATTATCTCAAGACTGCAGTATCTGCCAAGCCGTTTTGCATATTCATCTACACCCTGGCTTAAGTATTTTTCTCTTAGCTTTCCTACACATATCAATGATATCTTCATTTTCTGCTACTTCCTTCTGTTCTGCTACTTTTTTCTGTTTTTGTTACTTCCTTCTGTAAACATAACTTACTGTTACTTTAACTTCCTGTTGTTACTTTAGCTTCCTGTTGTTACTTTAACTTCCTGTTGTTACTGTAACTTCCTTCTGAAATTATAAGGGTACACAAATCTTTATCTTCACTTTTTGTATCCTACGACTTCTGTTATAATTAAAGTAGTTATGAAAAATTTCATAATGCTCTCGACTGTTTTGTCTCAACTGTTTTGATTTTGCCTAAAGGTTTAATGCCCTTTGAGGCTTTCTGTATAAGTAAAATTCACTATCCTATTATAATCTATTATCAACATGCATTTCAATCTTTATGACCCCCCATGAATAAGCTAATAAATATGCTGCCGTTTTTTTCTCAATTGACGGCAATGCAATCCAATGTTATATTGTGTTAAAGACGGCAGATTGATTATAAAAGGCAGCAAATTTGATTTGCGGGAGAGGCTGAGCAATGAAGGTTGTAGGACTGATTACCGAATATAATCCATTTCATAACGGACATAAATATCATATAGAAGAGGCCAGGCGCATCACAGGGGCAGACTATTGCATAGCCGTGATGAGCGGCAGCTTTGTCCAGAGAGGGGCTCCGGCTATTATAGACAAATACAGCAGGGCCAGGATGGCCTTACTCAACGGAGTGGATCTTGTACTGGAGCTTCCTGTTTGCTTTTCGACCGCCAGTGCGGAATATTTTGCTCATGGAGCGGTATCGCTACTTAACAAGCTGGGGGTAGTTGACTTCATCTGCTTTGGCAGCGAATGCGGAGATATTAATATTCTTGACAGGGCTGCAGAGCTGCTGCTGGATAAATCCGGACTTTTTGATGAATGCCTCCAGGCATATCTTAAGGAAGGCAAGAGCTACCCTGCCGCCAGGTCGGCAGCTATGCAAAAGATTATCAGGATAAATCAAGCAATGGATCTGTCTGATAATGATACCGAGCTGCTCAGTCAGATAATAAATGAGCCGAACAATATCCTCGGCATTGAATATATTAAGGCTATTCGCCGCCTGAATTCCAGGATTAAGCCTGTCACCATACGGAGAATATCCGCCCATTATCATGATCGGGAGCTTGCTGATGAAAATACAGCCGGCTCTGCAAGAGGAAGCCTGTTTGGCGCAGACATTCCGTCAGCCAATATAAACGCATCTGCAATTAGCTCAGCCACAGCAATCCGCAGCAGCATCCTGGGCACCTGCCATACGGAAGCAGATAAAAGCATTGAAAAAATAAAAAGCAGTGTTCCTGATAATGTATACCGGATTTTGATGGAAAATTATTTAAAAAGCTTTCCCATTACAGAGGAGGATTTAGCTCCGCTTTTGCATTACCGTCTTATATATGAGGATAGCCAATCCCTTAGCGAATATATGGATGTATCCGAGGATCTGGCTGACAGAATCATAAAGATGAGGAATCTAAACTGCAGTATTGAGGAATTCTGCAAGACAGTAAAATCAAAGAATTACACCCTTACCAGAATTAACAGGGCTCTGCTGCATATTGTATTAAATATCCGCAAGAGCAGCGTTGATGCCTATTGTCAGAACGGCTATGCACAATATGCTAGGATTCTGGGCATTAAAAAAGAATCCTCCCGGCTTCTCAGGCTTATTTATAAAAAGGGCGTCCTTCCTGTAATTTCCAAGTTATCAAAAGCAGATACTATGCTGGACATACTTGGAAGACAGATGCTGACGGAGGATATCAACGCTACCCATCTGTACAACCGTATAGTATATGGCAAATTCAAAATCGACATCCCAAATGAATATAAACACGGTATATGCATTATATAATGCAGGCATTAAACCCGGGTTAGCTTTGGCTGCCCGGGTTTATTTTTGCACTCGTCCAGTCATCTACCGATGATATCTTAATCCAACTGAAAAGATACCGGCTTTATGCATGACAAATATACTTAAATTAGCAGACTTAAATTCTAAGCAGCATCAGCTCATTACAGCTGATAGTAGCTTTAGTTCATCAGCTCTTCCATTTGATCCAGCAGCTCAGAGAAGAACTGCAGGGCATTGTTGACCGGTTCTGTGGTACTCATATCGACTCCGGCAATCTTGAGCAGCTCAATCGGATAATCGGAGCAGCCGCTGCTTAAGAATTTGATATAGTCATCAACTGCAGGCTTGCCTTCCTCAAGAATTCTTCTTGAAATGGCAATGGCGGCTGAGAATCCTGTTGCATACTGATAAACATAGAAGTACTTGTAAAAATGAGGTATGCGGGCCCACTCCATATCAATTTCAGGGTCCACTACTATACCGTCTCCGAAATACAATACATTCAAATCATGATAAAGCTTGCACAGGGCATCGGCCGTCAGGCTTTCACCCTTTTCCACCATTCTGTGGGTCAGCATCTCAAACTCTGCAAACATAGTCTGGCGATACAGTGTTCCCTTGAATTTTTCAAGAAAATGATTTACCAGGTAGGCCTTCTGCTTCTTATCCTGGGTATTCTTAAGGAGATAATTAATCAGCAGGGCTTCATTGCAGGTTGATGCAACCTCGGCAACAAAGATCTTATATCCTGCATACCTATACGGCTGGATCTTATCCGAGTAATAGCTGTGAATGGCATGCCCCATTTCATGTGCCAGTGTAAATACATTACTTAAGGTTTCATTGTAATTTAACAGGACATAGGGATGGGTACCATATGCGCCCCATGAATATGCTCCGGACCGCTTGTTCTCATTCTCGTACACATCAATCCAGCGGTTGCTAAAGCCCTCCCTGAGTATGGCCAGATATTCCTCACCCAGAGGCTGCAGGCCCTCTTCAACTATTTTCTTGGCTTCCTCATACGGAATATCCATCTTGATATCCGGAACAAGAGGGGTATACAAATCATACATATGCATCTCATCCAGGCCAAGCAGCTTCTTGCGCAGTTTGACATAGCGATACATCAAATCCATGTTCTTATGCACAGCCTCAATCAGATTGGTATAAACCTCTACCGGAATATTGTTGGCATCAAGTGCACGCTCAAGTGTGGAATTATATTTTCTGGCCTTTGTATAAAATACCTCCTGCTTAACGTTGGCACTATATGTTGCTGCCAGGGTGTTGCGGAAGCTGTTATAGGTATTATATAAGCCCATAAAGGCATCTTTTCTGACTCTGCGGTCTCTGCTTTCCAGCAGCTTTACAAATCTGCCATGGGTAATTCTTACGCTTTCCCCGTTTTCATCTATGATCTCAGGGAATTTGATATCCGCATTGTTGAACATGGAGTAAATGTTATCAGCCGCCTCGGTAACCTCACCGGCGCTGGCCAGCAGGCTTTCCATCTCTGCAGACAATACATGGGGCTTGATGCGTATTATATCCTGCAGATAAAATTCATACAGCCTCAGGCCTTCGCACTCCTGAATATATTGCTTGAGCTTTTCTTCAGGTATTGAAAGGATCTCAGGGGTGGCAAATGCCGTCGCGCTGCTAACCTGCACATACAGGGTGCCGGCTTTGCTTGACAAATCCTGATATACCGGATTGGCCGTATCCTCGTGATTTTTTTGGTTGGCATATACATAGACCCTCTCCATCAGCTGATACAGCTCATCCGATAATTTCAGATAGCCCAGCAAGGTTTCAGCTGACTCTGAAAGCTTTCCCTGATATTCAGATATCCTTGGCAGCATCTCCTTAATCCTGTTATATTCCTCCTGCCAAAGCTCATCTGTTGCATACAGGTCCTCAATAGCCCAGGTAAAACGCTTGTCTACCTCGCTTCTTTTGGGAATGTTCTTGTTATTCGCCATATTATACCTCCATTTTGCTGTAAACCGGCTCATCAGTATATCGGAAGGCCCAGCTATAAATCCTGAGCTCTTCATGCAATCCATTTTGCCGGCATATTACAGCCTTATTATTTTATCTTTGAAAATATGATTATGATATAACTGCAGTCTAAAATATAAGATTATTATAGCCTGATATAGCCGTATAATGAATAAAAGCGGAAATGTCCCAATAAATTATATAAATAAGCCTTATCATATCAGGAGTATCCCATGAATACGCTCAGCATCTATAAAAGCAAAATAATAAAGGCTGCCATCCTGCTTTTTGCTCTTGCCATTCTGCTTCAGCCGGCCGCTGCTTATGAAGGTGCAAGCTTTGGCCTTCTTCTGTGGTTTCATAATCTTCTGCCCAGCCTGCTTCCTTTTATTATATTATCCAATCTCATGGTTAAGCTTGATATTGCCAGGAAAATAAGCAAGGTGTTTTATCCTGTACTGGGCAGGCTTTTTGGCATTAGCAGCGAGGGCTGTTATCCCATACTCTTCGGTTTTTTATCCGGTATACCCATGGGGGCGAAGGCCACGGCTGATTTGGTCAGGGAAAACAGACTTAACAGACGACAGGCCCAGTTCCTTATCGGCATGTGCAACAATGCCAGCCCGATGTTTGTTATAGGCTACATAAGCATAAGCCAGCTAAAGCTTCCCTCTATTAAATATGCCCTGCTGGCGATAATTTATGGTTCGGCCATTCTTTCCGCCCTGATTTGGCGCTTTTTATCAGGCCTGTATCAAAAAAATAAAACCGGGGATAAAGAAAGCGGCAAGTCCGATTCCGAAATTATCGTCCCTAAAAAAAGCAGCAGATTTTCATTTGAGCTTCTGGATAGCTGCATTATGAACGGCTTTGAAACGATAACCAGAATTGGGGGCTATGTCATTCTCTTTAACATACTTGCCCAGATGCTGAAGGTATTAGGTGGTTCATCAGGTATAATCAAGGCCATAGGGATGGGGCTGTTGGAAATAACCACCGGAATAAGCCAGCTATGCTCGCTAGATATTGATTATAAAATTAAAATAGTCCTGACAGCAGCACTAAGCTCCTTTGGAGGTTTATCAGGTATTGCCCAGACTAAAAGCGTGCTGCAAGACTCAAGACTATCCATATCCTCATATCTTGCGGTAAAGCTTATGCATGCCCTTCTCGCAGGCATCATCAGCCTTCTCTATGTATTTGCCGGCAACTACTAGCTAGTCGATATCCTTCAAAAAAGTATCAGCATTAAAATCATAGTCATCTTCATTATAATCGTTGCCTTCATTTTCGTTGTCAGCCTGGCTGTATTCGTTGCTTTGAGCATACAGCTGCTCGTTCAGCTCCCGTTTGTTGCTGTTGATGATTTCCAGGTTGGTCTTCAGCACACCGATAAAGCTGTCATACTTAGAAACAGCGTCATCATATGCCTTGGCTAAGATCCTCTCAACCTGGCTCAGGATCTCATTGGAATATAATAGAGCGCTGGTTCTGATTTGCTCTGCCTCCTCTGCAGCCTCCTTACGAAGCCTGTTGGCTTCCTCAGATGCCTGCATTATCATTTCATTTGCCTGATAATAGGCCTGTTGCGTGATTTCATGCTCATTAACCAGTTCCTTGGCCTTTTCCTTGCTTTGGCGAATAATCATTTCTGCCTTTTCTTCCGCATCGGCAATAATCGCATCTCGATTGGCAATAATTTTCTGATATCTCTTTATCTCATCAGGCGTCCTAAGTCTGAGCTCGTCCAGTAAATCGTAGAGCTGATCCTTGGGAACAATCACCTTAGTGCTTGATAAAGGCTGCATCCTGCAGCTTTCAACGAACTCATAAATATCCTCAATTATTTGCTCTATCCTGCTTGCACCCATATCATACACTCCTTGATTTAAATTTATCATAAATGTCCTGCACTATAGCTTCAGGAACAAACTGCCTGATGTCTCCTCCATGGGATGCGATTTCTTTGACAACACTGGAGCTTAAATATGAAAATTCAACACTTGTTGTAAAAAAAATAGTATCAACCTGGGGATTTAGTTTATGATTTGTCTGAGCTATCTGAAGCTCATATTCAAAATCAGTTATAGCCCGCAAGCCTCTGACAATCAGCTTTGCATTCTTCTTGCGGGCGAAATTGACCAGCAATCCATCAAACGCTTCAACCTCTATATTACTGACATTACTATTCTGCCTTATTACCTTTTCTATAAGAGCAACCCTTTCCTCTGATGTAAACAAAGGCCTTTTTGCGCTATTTTTTAAAACTCCGATTATAAGCTTGTCCACTATACCGGAAGCTCTGATAATTACATCAAGATGCCCCAATGTTATAGGGTCAAAGCTGCCGGGATATATTCCTATTTTCATGTCATTCCTCCATCGTGCCATCATGCGGCAGCACAAAAAGCTTTTTCTCGTATGTAATTGATTATTCTACAGGCTTAAGCCTATAGAATAAGCTTGTCCTATTTGCACTCAATAAATACATGCTGGCTTGTTTTGTATTCCTTTTTTCTGTAAATTCTGAATCGGGTATCATCAAGATAGTCAAATTCAGTCTTAAGGGATGCTTCAACTATTATAATAGTGTCACAATAAACAATATTGGAATTATTCAGGGCAAGCAGCACATCCCTCTCCAAATTGTGGTCATATGGTGGGTCCATAAAGATAATATCAAAAACCTTACCTTTAATTTCCAGCATTCGTATGGCCTCAAGTGCATCCATCGGAAACACTTCAGCATCCTTATCCAATCCGGTAGATTTCAGGTTAGCTTTGATACATTCAAGTGCAATCCTGCTGTTATCAACCAAGGCTGCATATCTGGCACCTCTTGACAGTGCCTCAATCCCTATAGCACCACTGCCTGAAAAGAGATCGAGGAAATCCGCGCCTGCCAATTGTGGATTTAATATATTAAACAAGGTTTCCTTAATACGATCGGTGGTCGGCCTTGTTTCATATCCCGGAGGTGTCTTAAGTAGCAGCCTTCTTGCTTTACCTGCTATTACTCTCATACTTTTTCTCCAAAAAACAGCAATTTGATAATACTAAATTATATTTTATAATAATAAAAACATTTGTCAACTTATTTATTGTATGGAAAATCCATCCATTTTCAGAAGTTAACTGCAGGTTTGCTGTGTATAACATCTGCCCTATCCGGCAGCTGTTAATCTGCTTTTGGAAGCTGCTTAGCGAAGCTTTATAAATATATTTACAATATTTATATTTAGTAACATATATGCTTTTTATTTATTATTAGTTTATCCGATTCATTGGCAGATTTCAATAATTTTCTTGTAGCTACAGGATTTTTAGAGGTTTTTCCATTATAATTTCCAGGCTGCCGGCGAAACCGGATTGCCTTAGACCGCTAATATAAAACGGTTGCCATTTTAGGCAACCGTTATCTGAAGGTTTGTCAGATCCGGCTGTTATTTACCAGCCATTCTCTGTTCATAATCCTGTATCATTTTCTTAACCATATAGCCACCAACGGAGCCATTCTGCTTTGAGGTCAAGTCCCCGTTGTATCCTTGTTTTAAGGGAACACCAATTTCATTGGCAACCTCAAACTTGAAACGGTTCAGTGCTTCCTGTGCTTCAGGTATAACTGCTCTGTTTCTGCTAGGCATATAAACTCCTCCATTTCATATTTTGAATTAGCTTCAAAATAGTTGCGTTGTTTACTGCTTAATGAAATACTACATATTTCATTAGAAACATTCATATTTCAAATGAAATATTCATATTTCATTAAGATGTTACATTCTTATTATGCGCAAAATGAAATATATTATCCTAAAAAACAATCTTTTTATCATGAAATTTATGGAGGAGAATGTAAAATTTGAGCATAGCAAAAATTATTAAATTTAGTTATTATAATTTTTTTATCTTTCACTCATAGGCTTATAGGGATTAAGCTTGGCAACGCATTTATATGCCGGACGTATAATCTTGCCTGCATTCACCAACTCCTCAAGCCTGTGGGCGCTCCATCCTGAAATTCTTGCAATAGCAAATATAGGTGTATACAATTCCTTAGGCAAGCCAAGCATATGATAAACAAAGCCGCTATAGAAATCTACATTTGCACTTACACCCTTATACATTCTGCGTTCCCTGGCTATTACCTCCGGAGCAAGTCTTTCTACCAGTTCATATAAGCCATACTCCTTCATAATGCCCTTTTCTTCAGAAAGCTGCTTCACATATGACTTCAAAACATTTGCCCTCGGATCGGAAATAGAATATACCGCATGACCCATACCATATATAAGACCTGATTTGTCGAAGGCCTTTTTATTTAGGATATCCAAAAGGTAGGCACGGACCTCATCCTCATCGGTCCAGTCCTTAATATTTTCCTTCATATCATCAAACATCTGCATTACCTTTATATTCGCCCCGCCATGTCTGGGTCCCTTCAAAGAACCAAGCGAAGCGGCAACAGACGAATATGTATCAGTACCGGACGAGGTAACAACATGGGTTGTGAAGGTGGAATTATTACCGCCTCCATGCTCGGCATGCAGCACAAGGGCTACGTCCAGTATTTTTGCCTCAAGCTCTGAATATTTCATATTAGGTCTGAGCATATAAAGAATATTTTCGGCAGTCGACAGGCCTTCCTTTGGCGGATGGATTACCAGACTCTTGTTATTGTAGTAATGGCTGTAGGCCTGATAACCATAAACTGAAAGCAAAGGAAATACCGAAATTAACTGAATGCTTTGACGAAGCACATTTTCAATTGATATATCATCCGCCTGGTCATCATATGAATAAAGGGTAAGCACACTCCTGGCCAGGGTATTCATCATGTCCTTGCTGGGTGCTTTCATGATAATATCACGCACAAAGCTGGGTGGCAGCTCTCTGTAGCGTTCCAAAAGCCTTTCAAAATCCTCCAGTTGTTCCTTTGTAGGAAGCTCACCAAAGAGCAACAGATATGTTACCTCTTCAAAACCAAAGCGGTTTTCACTGGTGAAGCCTTTAATAAGCTCCTCTACATCATAGCCACGATAATAAAGCTTACCTTCACATGGCACATAATCATCATTAACAATAGTATAGGAAAGGATTTCACAAATTTCAGTAAGCCCTGTCAGGACACCCCTGCCGCTGATGTCGCGCAAGCCACGTTTAACATCATATTTTCTATATAATTCCGGATCAATCATCGAGTTTCTTTTGCAAAGGTCGGCAAGGTCCTTGATTTCAGGTGTAATCTCAGTATATTTATTCATACTTCCTCCATTCTGCCGCCTGTTTGCGGCCATTTGCAATTGAATTTTACAACTACAGCTGAATATTCTTATCAGATGTAAATAGAGCATGTTCTGTTCCGTAAAAGGCGCAGATATGCTCAGCGGGCCTGTATGACACATACTTCCCGTTGGGCATCAAGGAATCATTATGGATAATAGAGAAAATAAATATAGTGTTTTCATTATAGCATAAAATTTATGCTTTGAAAACACTAAAATGCTTATTTATGCATTTATGTTGATTGCATTTATGCACTTATTATTGAAGCCAAAAGATCAATTGTGAACAAGGGCATAAAAATTTTAAGTAATGCTTTTGTTAACCTTGGCGGTACACATTCATTAAGGAACTTCTCTAAAAAAGGATGGAAGTAGCATAAAATCAGAACACCGAACAGGCCGAAAACCAAAGCCGCTCCAAGACATACCCTGCCGTTTATATTAAATAGCTCATTGGAATAATCCCACCATCTTCTGTTAAATATGAGTTCCATCCACCAGGAGGTCACATATTCAAAGGCGGAGGCAATAAAGGCACATATTCCAAATAAGGCTATCTTGTTAATTTTCTTTTCATATAGCAATACAATTGCAAACACTATACATGAGCCATATATAGGAATTATGGGTCCGTACAGGAAGCCACGGTTTACATAATGTCCCTCTGTCAGAGAGCAGTAGATGGTTTCATATATCCAGCCAAAAAAGCTGTATATGAAAAACCAGGATGCCAAATCCGTTAAATCTACACTTCTGCTTTTCACCTTAATTGATATCATATGTAAGATCTCCCCTTTAATTTCTTAATCATATCATATGATATGTTTTATCAATATAAAATGCTCGCTTCTTTTACTGCTATATTTCCTGCCTCATCCATAGCTTCATAAACCGCCAGCATTTTGCCGTCTTCATTCTCCACTAAAGTAACCCTAAGCCTTATTTTTTCTTTATCGGAAAAATTGTCGCTTACGCTGATACTCTCCAGTAAAACCCCCTCACTCGGTATCTCGCCTTTCTCAAGATATAGGTCGCTGACCCCGTTTATCTGTGGAGCCTGCTTATCAAGATAAAACCTGGCCTGCTCAGTTACCGTCTTGCCGTCACAGCTAAGCCTGTAAATAATCCGGTATTCATTTTCGCCGCTCTCATTAATTTGCACTTCAATATTCTTACTGTCTACCGCTTTGCCGTTATATGATGCCTCTATGCCGGCCAAAACCAGCTCCCTGTCGATATCCTTATTTACTACCCTGTCAGTGACTCCCCTGATCACAGGTATTACTGATGCAGCTATTGACTCAGAAGCAGCATCCTTAGGCTTACCCTTTATTGTAACTGTAATTGTTTTTTTAGCCTCCCGGTTCAGATTGTCCGTTACTGTGTATGTAATCTTGTATTTCCCCGGTGTTTTGTAGTCAATATCACCTTCAATCTGCAGCTTTGCAGTAATGTCGGCACCGAGGGATGACACTGCCTTAACGCCTGATTTAAGATCAACTTTTTCACCGTAATTTACCGTAATATTTTTGGCTCCGGTTATTTTAGGCATTTTATTTTTATATGGATTCTTCTCGTTGGGATCTGTCGGATCCCATCTGACATTTAAGGGCAGGGTTATCGGTTCAGGCTTTCCAAGAGGTCCCGGATTGTTCTTATCATCATAAATAATGACCTGGGTTCCTATCGGGCAGTTATCATATATCCATTTGGCATCCGCTACCGTCAGCCTGATACAGCCCTGGGAAGCCGCCGTTCCCAGCTTGTTATATTCCTTTGTAGCCAGGGTGGAAGGATCGCAATTACCATAATAGTATACGGAATGGAAAAGAATTCCGCCCACTATCCTTGTGGCATATTGTCCCCATACATTGCCGTTCAGCAGCTTCCAGCGGTATTTTTCCTTTGTAGAAAAGCTGCCGGTCAATGTCCTTGTTCCTGTTCCCACCGAACAAACCATAGCCTTTACAGGCACGGTATATTTGCCCTTCTCATCCTTTTCATAGATGGTTACGGTATTACAGGCCCTGTTTACCTTTATCAGATATGGCAGCTCGCTTTTTTCCTTTGCATCTGCCTCCTTCCTGCTAAAAATCAGCATACAGGCAAGCAGAAAAAGCAATATCAGCCCACGTAAAGCAGTCAGAGCATTTAAGCTTCTTTTCATTTTGTCACTCCTCAAAATTTGATGCAAGATATTTTTGGTCCGAATATCGGTTATATTGCAGAATTAGTCTTTTAATTTTGATGCAGTTATTTATCTATCTCTATTATATAGGTTTCGTTTCCGTCTGTTCCAACGCCGGAATACACCTTCCTGCCCAGCCTCCTGATTAAATCCTCATTAATCAGAGGGAATTTCTCCCGCTCAAGATTTCCGACATAAATGTAAGAAACTTTGTATTCCTCAAGGAGGCTTCTTACTTCACTCTCGTCTGCAGAGCAATAAATCCTCTCCACTATGGCTTCTCTGAACTTAACCTTTTCTTCATCCGATTTCCACAGCCATTCATGTGTTCTCCATCCAAGAATTGTAGGAAGACCGGTCATTACGGATACCCTTTGATAATCTGTATAGCTGTTTCCGTTTGCCTCAAGGACTACAGGCATTCCTGAAATATTGGCATTCAGCCATTCTATCGCAGCCATATCCTCAGGCATTTCCTTGTACATGAAGGCTGTTGCATCCAACCCCTCATAGCCCGACGGTTTAAAGATATTGCCGTACCAGGCCCCTACGGCATTCTGGGAATAGCATACTGTCATGGCAAAAAGCACAAGTCCTGCCAGAGAATATCTGATACGCTTCCATGTTCCTCCGTATACCATAAGGCGTAATAAAATATAGCCAATGCAGATACCAAAGAGGATAAATGCCTGATAGGTCAGCTTAAACATTGTGTTTGCCCTTTTATAGTCTCCGCTGTAAATGTCCTCTACATAGACAAGCTCCGGAAGCAGTACCAGGCCTGCTGCACAAAGCCCCAGGGTAATGATGAACAAATCAGAGGGAGTAAGCTCCAAAAATATCCTCCTGACAGTCTGGCCCTTTACCGGCTTACTGTCGTTTGCTTCCGTAACCAAAGCCGACTTATATCTATTCTTAATTATATCAGTTATCATGAAGCAAATATATGAAAAAATAATAAAATATGGCAAGCCCCAAAGTATTATCAGCTGATTAAGGGGAGTACGTGCTACTGTCAGGCAAATATTCGTCGCAATCTTATCAAAGCTTATCATAAAAGGCAGGCTCACTATGGCGCTTATCCCCATAACAAAGACTCCCTGCAGGGCAGTAACGACAAGTATAGCTTTTCCCTTAAAATTATATACCACCAGATTGGTAAATAGAATAACAGCCCCGCTTACAACATAATAAATCGGAAAGTCCCAATAGTTGCTCATGCGGAAAAAGCCAATAAAAAATGAAATCAGTATAATAGCCGGATTTAAAAGCTCCCTGGTCAATGTGTATTTACTAGCGTCATTTTTCCTTCTTGTTACCATCCAGGCAAACAATATTCCTACCACGGTAAGTACAAACATTATGTTCACTACATGGGCATGCAAATCCCCCAGAACAAAGGAATAGCTGGGAAACTCATGTATTGTCTTGTCATTGGTTTCGGGATGATAGCCTATAAAGCGGGTTGCATCCGGGAACCAGTATTTGTATGTGCCCTTTTCCATTCCGAAAAATTTACGCACCAGAGGCTCAAACCATTTATATGTGGGATAATGCATGTTGCCTGCAATACATACCGCTATACCCGCCATTACTCCGGAGGCAGGAGGCAGGAATCTGCTTTTTTTACCTGTATCCTTTATATATTGCAGAATAACATTATAAACTATCGAATAGGGAAGAGTTGCCGCCAAAGCTCCCACCATCATCAGCATAAGATTGTAGGCCACACTTACCTTAACAAAGGATATCCTGGTCATAAATGTGGCCAGATACTGTCCCAGATAATAATAATTCAGACTGGTACCGGAATACCAGAAATCCTGCGGAGGCATATACTCAGACCTGAGCATGCTGGTCATAAAGCCATAGTCCATAAATTTTTCCGTACCATATGCCTCCGGTTTAAAGCCCCTGATATATACAAATAACAAAAACAATATCAAAAAGAGCAGCTCCTCGCCCAACATGGCATCAAGGCTGTTCGCCAGATTATGCAGCATATCTAGCAAGCCTGCCCTGCTGCTCCTTTTTCTCCAGTACAGGAGCATCAGATTTAATAGCAGACATACCATTACGGATATCAGGCAGTTAAGGGTATTAAATTGCATCAGATGCAGAGAAGCCGCAAGCCAGATCAGGTATCCGCTAACAGCCAGGCCTATAGCCTTTGAAAACAAGTAGCCCTTATCATGAAAACCGCCAAAGATCCATGTGGTCAAAGGCATAAAGATTATTCCCAAATACAATATGGTCAGCCACCATTTTATAAAGGATATAAAATCCTCCTGCAGCATAAATTTTCCGGCCATAAGCGCTCCTGCGGCCAATATCAGATAAGTAACACATTTAATTACTCTTTTCATAATTCAATCATGCCTTTCGTTTAATCAAAAAACATGTATTTTATCGTCCATATATTTCCAGTTAATACTTAAAAAAATGCTCCCATTAAATCGTGATAATTAAATCATGGCTTTAGACTGACTTCACAGCATAGTTTAAATACCTGTTGATATGTCTGAAATCCTTAAAGGCCTTCCTGCCTATCCTGATAATCTTTTTCATGTTTATTGAATTGGTACCTCCCTGCCTCGGCCTGAAGGTGATCGGCAGATACTTGACCGCCAGCCTTTTTTTTGCATAGATTACCGAAATCAATACATTGGACAGATTATAATTGTCAGGAATAAGGCCTATCTGCTCCTTTAATCTGGACGCCTTCATAAGCCTGAAGGGAGTATTGGCATCCGGGATATTTACATGGAAGCAGAGCCGCAATACCAGTTTCAGCACCTTTGTTACAAATACCCTGGCCAGGCCGTCCTGCCTTCCTTTTCGCTGACCGATAACCATGTCGTAATCTTCGCGCATCTCCCAAAACTGCCAGAATTCATCAGGCAGGGTCTGTCCGTCTGAGTCGGTCTGGAATATATAATCAGCACCGGCCTCAATGGCGTATTTATATCCATACAGGACTGTCGCCCCATGACCACCATTGGGCTTTGTTACAGGCTCAAAGGCAGCAAGTCCCTTTGCTGCCTCCTGCATAATCTGATAGGTCGCATCCTTGCTTCCGTCATCTATTATGACAAGCCTGCTTTCATTACCTATTTCTTCCACAATAGGATACCAGTCGTTTATAACATTTTTAATATTCTCCTGCTCATTGTATGCAGGTATTATAATATATAACTTGTCCATAATTATATTACCTTTTCCTCAGCTTTTCAAATTCATCCAGTGCCCTTCTGACAACCGCATCCATGTTGTAATAGCGGTACTCGGACAGTCGTCCGATGAAGATAATGTTCTCCTCCTTTGCCATGTCTGCCGCATACATCTCATACTGCTTCCTGTGCTCCGCTGTCGGGAAGGGATAATAAGGCTCTCCGCCATCATAAGGGAATTCCTTGCTGATGGTGGTCTTATGGTG
Organism: Clostridiales bacterium; assembly: GCA_012512855.1. Lineage (GTDB taxonomy): Bacteria > Bacillota > Clostridia > Lachnospirales > Lachnospiraceae > Mobilitalea. The sequence goes on along the minus strand of JAAZDK010000057.1, from coordinate 4,831 downwards.
TACCTGGCCTGTCAGCTGCTTGTATTCCGTTATTCTGGTATAGTCATAGTCATTGGGATAGTTTACAACAGGGGCCTCCTGAAATTTTTCCGTATCATAGGTCTCGAAGACAAATTTAATGCTGCGGTAGGCCAGCCTGCCATATTTATAGTTGTAAAACTCATCCACCGCTCCTGTGTATATCATGACATCATATGAGATGTCACCAACTATTTCCCTGTAATCGGTATTAAGCAGTATCTTTATATTTTTGCTGGCTGCCATCTTTTCACACATTTTTGTATAGCCGTGCAGAGGCATTCCCTGATACTTGTCATTAAAATACCTGGTATCACGATTGGTTCTTACAGGAATTCTTGATATCACCGAGGTATCAAGCTCTGCCGGATCAATCCCCCACTGTTTCCTGGTATAATTTTCAAAAATCTTTGCATATATATCCGGCCCCACCTTGCTTAAGGCCACATCCTTGCTGGTTTTTATCTCATCAAGCTCAACAGCCTGCTTCCTTAAAAAGTCTTCTACCTCAAAGCAGTTAAGATTGAGATTGTACAGCTTATTTATGGTTTCCACAGTAATAGGCATAGGAATAAGATTGCCGTCAACATAGGTAAGGACTCTGTGCCAGAAATCCCGCCATTTTGTAAAGCCGGAAAGGTATTCATATACCCCCCTGTCATTGGTGTGGAAAATGTGAGGCCCATAATTATGGATAAGTATACCATCCTCATTGTAGGAGTCGTATACATTTCCTCCAATATGAGAACGTCTCTCAACCACAAGTACCTTTTCATTCAGAACGTTGGCGATGCGTTCAGCCATAGTCAAGCCTGCCAATCCTGCACCCACCACTAAATATTTGTAATGCATAATGCTACCTCCAAAGTTTTTTATCTTAATTATTGCCTGTTTATCGGCTTATCTGCATCATAGATTGATAATTTATATTCACCATCGCCTTCAGTGTAGACACATTCATAGCTGTTTTTTATATTCTCCTCATTGACTGTGTAATAATCGCTGCTGCGGTTATCATAGTCAACTATTATAAACCTTATATTGTTGGCCTTCACCAACCGGTCAAGCTCTTCCGGGCTTTTGGCCTCATACATGGCTATAACCTGCTGCTCCCTCCTGTCCGTATCATAGCCTGCCGACCAGGGAAAATACGGCCATCCCTCATAAAGCATGGCCCCACCCAGCACAACCTGGTTTAAGGCATACCTGTGGGTCAGGAAAATATCTTTTGAATCGCTGTTATTCTTAATCCATTCGGTCAGAGGACTGTCAAGGTCAAGTATTATCGCCGACTTGGGCTCGTTTCTCTTTATAACAGTACAAAAATCGTATACTCCTGTTGCTGTCAGCATGAAAATCAGCAGTACTCCCAGCGCCCTGACCATATACTTGCCACTTTTAAGCAGGCGCATTATTAAACCTGCCGCATATATCGACAGCAGAATACAGCTCATCATAATATACTTGTGGTTTACCGTAACATCAACCGTAAGAGATACTGTAAATGCAAATAAAAGCGGAGCTGCAAAGGCCAGCATCATCCATCTGCCCACTCCATTTTCAATGCAAAATGCCACCATAAGAACCGCCGGCAAAACCCCCAGCAGGCGCTCAAGATAGGACAAGACACCAAAGAGGGTTTTATTCTCGGCTATAAAGCCAAAGAAGGGCTGAAAGGATACGGCCGAGCCATCAATAAAGAAGGATGTCTGGGCAAAGGAAAGGGCCATGGTAATAAGCGCGGTAATCAAAAACTCCAGCCTTCTTGAGGATATTATCGCCATCACAAAAAGCACCAGTATGCATCCTATCAATGTCGCTCCATGAAAAAAGCCCAGGCTTCCCAGCAAAATTCCGGCAGCAATGCTGGTCCTCAGATCTGCTGCCAGCCAGCCCTCCCTGCTGAAGAATAGTGCCTTAGCTCCTTGCCAGAGCCATCCTGTAAGGAGGCTTCTGTCTTTATTTTTGCCTGCCTGACTGTCTGTCTTCAATCTCTGATACATATCAAAGGGATGCCCGATATACAATATCAGGATAAAAAACATTACCGCAAGCCCCAGGGCAAGATGCCTCTGGTTGCAATAAACATTCAGATTCCACAAGCCCCAGTCCTCATTGGGCGTATCCGATATAAAGGCTGTATTTTCCCTTAAGGTTTTGATAATTCCCTCATGCGGCTTTATCCCGGTTAAAAATGTATACAGGGTCTTGGAGCTGCGGAAGGCAAAAAAGAGGCAGGCGAAAATACCGGCTCCCTGCTTTCCCGTAAGCTTAAGGGCCAGTACATAAAGCAGCATAAAGACAACTACAAAGCACATTATGCTGGGCAGGTTAAAGGCATAATCCAGCCTCAGCCCCAGAAACTCCAGATTGCCCACCATAAACTGAAACATAAAATGATATCTGATATCCTCACCTGCATAATGGGAATATGAGGTGGGAAAGTTATTGCCGTAGGAAAAGGATCTGATCATTCCGATATGGGGCGAAAAATCACTGAAAACCGTCAGACCCACATGCAATTTGCCGTCACTTACAAAGAAGGTTCTCCACATAAGGATGCAAGCCAATAAAATAACGGCACCAAATAGCAGCAGCTCAAGGCACAGTACTCTTCTGCTGCCACAAAGCAGTACCAATGAGCCATCCTTTCCAAAAGCCGCCTGGTTAGCTCTCCTTTTGGCATACACCCTTCTGACCAGCGTCAAAATAAAGATCAAGGCTGCTATAGGCATTACCAGCAGATTGGCATAAAACAAAGGAGAGGAGGCACCTCTGAAAAGGTAGGCAAATATATAGACAAGCCAGGTCATGGCCAGCACACCGCTTATAAACCAGGCCGGAATCAATAATAATACCGGACTAAGCTCTAGCCTTCGCTTATAACAATCAACGCCTGCCAGATCAGCAAGATTTGGGAATGCATATAAGCAAATGACCCAGCCTATTCCTATAGATAATAAAATATATATCAGTCCAAGCATTATAAAGCCTCCTGTTTGCCGCTCCTGCCATCATCCGCATTAATGCTCTTTGCTACCAGATATCTTGGTCTATGCTTAACTTCCTTATATATTTTGCTAAGATATATCCCTATCATACCAAGGCTTATCATCAGAGAGCTGCCAATGATAAGCAACAGCAGGATAACTGTTGTAAAGCCACTCAATGCCCTGCCGGAAAACTTCATATACAGGGTCTGGATGCCCAGAATTATAGCTCCCACAAACATCAGCATCCCCAGCACCGTTATGCAATGAAGGGGTACCGAGGTGTATGAGGTTATGGCATTTACCGCCAGCCTTATCAGTCTGATAAGCGACCACTTGCTTTTGCCGTTGACCCTCTCAGCCACATCAAAGGGAATCTGCTTCCTGTCATATCCCAACCATGCGGACATCCCCCTAAAGAAGGTAGCCCTCTCCGGCAGCTCCTTCCAGGCCTCCACCACTCTGCGGTCCATTAGCTTAAAATCAGAAGCCTGTCCCAAATCAATATCCGCAGTTTTGTATATAATGTAATAAAAGAATTTGGCGCAGAACCTGTAAAAGGGATTTTCCCTGCCTCTGGACTTTTTAATCCCTTCCACAACATCATAGCCTTCATCTCTCCAGGCCTTTACCATCTCGGGAATCAATTCCGGCGGATGCTGCAAATCGGCATCCATAACAATAACCATATCTCCGTCCGCATAATCAAGGCCTGCACAGATAGCCGACTCCTTGCCAAAATTGCGACTCAAACGCAGGGCGGTAATATTATTATTCTGCCGAGCCATATCCTTTAGCTCTGACCAGGTATTATCCCTTGAGCCGTCATCCACCAGAATAAAGCCATATCTGATCTTGTTGCTCACCAGTACATTTTCAATTTTGGCAATACTGCTTCTGATATGGCTTCCCTCCTGATAGACCGGAATCACCAGAGAAAGCTTTGAGTCTTTATTTCTGTTATATTCTAAATCAATTCCCATGATATCCCTCTTTACGTTAGTTTATATCATGATTTTTGATACTTATATTATAGTGTATCAAAGCTCCTGCTAAACAGCTTCTCCTCAAGATAAGGATTTGCCTCAAATACGGCATCCGCCTCGGCATCCGTCAGGCTTTTTACCGCTTCTGCCGCCGCCTTTAGCAGACCAGCGTCTGTAAATATATCTCCCAGCTTGAAATCCATATCGCCACTTTGCCTGATTCCAAATATATCACCCGGTCCCCGCAGCTTCAGATCCTCGCCGGCAATGTAGAAGCCATCATTGGATTTATTTAGTATCTGAAGCCTCTCCCAAGCCTCCCGGCTGCTGCTCTGGCATATAAAGATGCAATATGACTGGTGCTGCCCTCTACCGACACGACCTCTTAGCTGATGAAGCTGGGCCAGGCCAAATCTTTCGGCATTTTCCACCATCATTACCGTTGCATTGGGTACATTTACTCCTACCTCAACAACTGTTGTAGATACCAGCACCTGAATTTTACCTTCTGCAAACCTCTCCATAATATCATTCTTTTCCTTGGGCTTCATCTTACCATGGAGATACTCAACCGTAATACCGGGGCTCAGCGTTTCCTTCAGCTGCTGAGTATAATCTATGACATTTTCAGCCTCTATTTCCTCGCTCTCTTCAACCATAGGACATATAACATAAGCCTGCCTGCCCTGCTCCACCTGCTTGCTGATAAATCTGTAGGCACTGGGATAATAGCTCGTATCCACCACACAGTTTTTTATAGGCAGCCTGTTGGCAGGCAGCTCATCCACAATTGATATATCCAGATCGCCATATAAGATGATAGCAAGTGTCCTCGGT
>JAAZDK010000056.1 GCA_012512855.1 Clostridiales bacterium | reverse complement strand
TGAGGGCTATTCAAGAGAAGAAGCAGAAAGGCTTTTAGTCGGAGCTTATGAAAGGCAAAGAGCCGCCGATCTTGAAAAAAACGGGCAGGTATCTGTGCCGCAGGAAAAACCGGATTTGATTGTTATAATGAATGAGGCCTTTTCAGATCTGAGCCTGATAGGAGAATATAGGACCAATATTGATTATCTGCCCAATATCAGAGCCTTGCATGAGGATACGATAAAGGGAGTATTATATGTATCGGTATTTGGCGGTGCAACCAGTGATACGGAATATGAATTCCTGACAGGCAACAGTATGGCGGTTTTACCTTCCAACAGTGTGCCCTATCAGCAGTTTGTGACGGAGCCGACAGATTCACTGGCAACAACCCTGAAGGATCAGGGCTATTACAACATAGCGATACATCCCTATAAGCCCACAGGCTATAAGAGGGATTTGGTATATCCCTTGCTGGGCTTTGATGAATTTATATCTGATAAAGACTTTGTAAATCCCCATACCATAAGAGGCTATATCAGTGATCGGGAAAGCTATTCAAAGATAATAGAAAAATATGAGGCTGGTAAGGATAGAGGACCCTTGTTCTTTTTTAATGTTACGATGCAAAACCATGGAGGCTATTCCTCAGAGCAGCTGTTTAGCGATGAGGAAACCGTCAGGCTGGTGGACTACCCTGGCTTTGGCTATGTAAATCAGTATTTAAGTCTTCTTAGGGAGTCGGACAAGGCCTTTGGCGGGCTTGTTGATTATTTCAGGCAGCAGGATGAGCCGGTAATAATACTGCTGTTTGGTGACCATCAGCCTATAGCCTATTCGGGCTTGTATGATATAATGCCTGATTTGGAGCCGGCCCAGCAGCTAAAATATAAGGTACCATTTGTTATATGGGCTAACTATGATATAGAAGAGGATTATATAGAGGCAATGTGTGCAAATTACCTTTCCTCGTATCTGCTGGAGCTTGCAGGCCTTAAGGGAACTGCCTATAACAGCTATCTCATGGAGCTATATAATGAAATACCGGTGATTAATGCATTATTTTATATGGATAAGGAATACAGGCTGTATTCTTTGTCGGAGGATTCGCAATACAGCAAACTAATTCAGGAATATAAATATGTTGGATACAATAATGCATTGGATAAGAAAAACAGGCTTAAAAAATATTACTTTCTGCAATAAAACCTGCGTCTGCAGGGCACATGAGCCCGCAGGACACAGGTTTTATTAGCGGCTGACTTCTTAAAGCAGGCAATCCGATTAACGGTTGACGGCTGCATGCAGACAATCCGGTTAGCGGTTGACTGCTGAAAGCAGGCAATCCGGTTTACCTGCCTGAATATAATAAAGCATTATGAGCAGAGCCTTATTATATCATCTCCGCTCAGGCTTTCCTTTTCTAGCAGCTCATCTGTAATGGCCTCCAGACTGGGAAGGTTGTCCTTAATCAGCCGGACTGTATCATCATACAGCTCCTTCATACGGCCGCGGCATTTGGCAATAAGCTCATTATCCGGGCTGTCGGCAAGAACCTCGGTGCTGAACAGGCCAAGCTCGTTGTCCATACCGAACTTATTGATATAATCCACCATCAGCCGGGAGGCCTTTTGAATATCATTGCCGGCTCCGGTAGTTACCTCGTCGCTGCCGAAGATTATCTCTTCCGCTGCCCGTCCGGCAAGCAGTACCTGAATATTGGCCTTAAGCTGCCTTTCTGTTGTAAACATCTCATCCTTGGGGATAGTAAGGTTAAAGCCGCCGGCTCCTTTTACGCTGGGTATTATGGTAACCTTGGATATGAAATAGTCCGGAAGCAGCAGCTGGGTGGCCAACGCGTGTCCTGCCTCATGGTAGGCGGTTATTTTTCTGTCAAGCTCGCTTATATAGCTGCGATCCATTTTCTGGGCACCGGCAATAACCGTGTAGAAGGCCTTATCAATATGCTCGGGTTTTATATATTTTGACTTATCATTGGCGGCATTAATGGCAGCCTCATTCAGCAGATTCTCCAGCATAGCCCCGGAAAAGTATACTGTGGACCTGGCAAGGCCGTCCAGATCAACACTGTCCGCCAGAGGCTTGTTTTTAGCATGCAGGGCCAGAATCTGCCTTCTGGCATTGACATCGGGAAGGCCGATTTCTATATGCCTGTCAAAACGGCCGGGACGAAGAAGGGCTTCATCAAGGGTATCTAGCCGGTTTGTTGCCCCAATCACTATAATTCCCTGGTTATCATGAAATCCGCTCATCTCGCTGAGCAGGGCATTTAATGTCTGGTCACGCTCGTCATTGCTTGCAGATGCACTTCTTGCCCTTTTCTTGCCTATTGCGTCTATTTCATCAATGAATATAACAGCCTTCCTGCTTTTTTTTGCCTTGGCAAAGAGGCTTCTTACCCGGCTTGCGCCGACACCTACATACATCTGGACAAAATCTGAGCCGCTCATGGCATAGAAGGGGACTCCGGCTTCTCCTGCAATCGCCTTAGCCATCAGGGTTTTTCCGGTCCCGGGAGGCCCGTAGAACAAAAGACCCTTTGGCATTCTGGCTCCTACAGAAGCATATTTGTCAGGGTCCCTGATAAAGTCGATAATATCCTCCACCATGGACTTAGCTTCCGCATTGCCTGCTACATGTGCAAGGGTAACCGGCTCATCCTTGTTGCTCTTTTTTGTGTTGGCATCGCTGATGAGACTGGCCTGTGTATTTGAATTTCGGGAATACCAGACTACAGCGAATATTACAGCAGCTACTATGGCGATATTCAGAAGGGTGGATATAGCCGTGCCGTTGCCATAGCTTACTTTTACGTCGTTAAGCAGCAGATATTGGGTGAAATCATCGGTTTTTGGGTGGGGAACAGTATATTTTTGCTTTATATCCTCCCTAAGGACAGTTACAAAGCTGTTGCTGTTTTCCTCCAGTATTACCTCCTGCACCTGTCCCTTATCAACTGCACTGATAAATTCCTTATAGGATAAATCCTTGCTTGCTCTATAAAAAAGCTTGTAGCCCAGCAGGCCGCTTATTATAAGGAGCAGACCGGTGGATACAACTATAAATAGCCTTTTGTGTTTCATCTATATTCCCCCAAAAAAAAACAATAAGTTACATATGCCGCCATATAATGATAACATATTTATAGAAAATTTCTATGATTAATTAATGGGAAAATCTATAGAGTAATGGGAATTACTATTTACCATTATCTTGCATCTGTAATAGATATGATTTACACTAATAGTAGAAAAGTAGAATTATGAGGTACTAGTAGTTGTAGTAGTATTCGTAATTACAGCAGCAGGTCAGATTGGATTTCGTTTTAGCATATGCGAAAGCTTAATTCTACCCCGGCTGATGCTGCAGGCTGGCGGAAAACTGACTGTGGAAGGGTATGAGTTCTATGAACAAGGAAGGACCTGAAGGATTTTACATTATTGTTATGAAAAATGGTAAAGAAGCCTGGCGTATATCCTGTCCTGCGGATCTGAATCTGCTGGAAGCATTGAGGGAGCATGGTATCAGGCTGGCCTCCGCCTGTGGCGGAAGAGGCTACTGCGGAAAATGCAGGATTCGGCTGCTAAAGGGGTCTGTAAAATCCGGTTTGCATAAGGAGCCGTCAAAGGCAAATTCACAGGAGGGAAACATTTTCACAGAGGATGACATCAGGCAGGGCTGGCTGCTGGCCTGCATGACATATCCTTCAGATAACTGTGTTATAGAGCTGGCGACAGATGAGGAGGATTTTGAGGTAATAGCAGACTACAGGGCTGTTGATTTACCAAAGCAAAGCAGACAGCCGTACATGAATAGGCAGTCTGAAAATGAACCAGCGGCGTTGAAGCCTGCAGGCAGTCCGCAGAATACAGATTCATATGCGGTAAAGA
>JAAZDK010000055.1 GCA_012512855.1 Clostridiales bacterium | reverse complement strand
TAGAGCACAACAAATACAAGTGCTATTGCAAAAACAGCTAAAATAACACCAAGTACTGCAAACGCGCTGAGTGCACCTTTTTTACAAGCCTTATAATTACGATAATACATCTTGTGCTTGAACAACAACGCTGCAATGATACCGAGAATTGGCAGGAAGAAGGATAAGACTGTATACCATACACTTCCTGTATCGTGTATCGGTGCCTGCAAAATCTCATCTCTAATGACTTCTTCTTGTTTCTCTTCATTGCCTGTTTCATTAGGATTTTTGATTGTAATTACTTGAATTGGTACATTCTTTTCCCGTATAGCTTTATACTCCTCAATTTCCTTCCTGTTTCCATATACCCAGTGATTATGTCCGATACATACGAATTCAGGCTTGTCTACACTATAATCATGAATAGATGGATCATATGTGTAGAGAACCTTATTCTTCTCCAACTGTGGATCCGGAATTGGAATTGCAGATATCAAGGAGCGTGTATAGGGATGTAATGGGTAATTAAATAACTCCTCTGCCTCTGCTATCTCAACAATAACACCTTTATATATAACACCGATACGGTCTGATATAAACCGTACGATAGAAAGATCATGGGCAATAAAAAGATATGTAACATTTTTTTCTTCCTGGAATTTCTTCATCAGGTTTAAAACCTGAGCACGAATGGAAACGTCCAAGGCAGAAATAGGCTCATCTGCAATAACCAGTTCCGGTTCCATAACCATTGCTCGTGCCAATCCAATTCTCTGACGTTGTCCACCTGAAAACTCATGTGGATATCTGGTCAGATGCTCTGGTAGCAAGCCGACTTCATTTATAATTGACTCTACTTTTCTAATACGGTCAGCTTCATTTTCAAATAGACGGAAATTATATAAGCCTTCTGAAATTATATAATCTATTGTTGCTCTTTCATTCAGAGATGCTGCCGGATCCTGAAATACCATCTGGATATTTCGGATAACCTTACGCTCAAGAGAGCGCGAAATCTTTCCGCTAATCCGGACACCCTTATATAGTATTTTTCCATTCGTTATTGAATTAGCACGAATAATAGCTCTGCCTATGGTTGTTTTTCCCGAGCCGGATTCTCCAACAAGAGAAAAGGTTTCTCCCTTGTAGATATCAAAGGAGGCATTTTTTACAGCCTTAACCGCTTTATCACCTTTGCCAAAAGTAATATCGACATTTTTTAACGACAATAAAATTTCTCTACCATTCTCATCCATTGTGCTAATATTTTCATTTTTCCCTTTAGCCACTTTCTCCGTCTCCTACATTAATATTAAATATTTTAATAAGTTTCTCCCGTGTATTCCTGATGTTCTCAGGCTTTTCAATTTTCGGAGCCCGTGGATCCAATAACCAGGTTTTTGCATAGTGTGTTTCACTCACCTGGAACATCGGCGGCTCAGCTAATGTATCGATCTTTAAGCAATACGGATTTCTTGGTGCAAACGCATCACCCACGATGTCGTTATATAAGGATGGAGGTGTACCGTGCAGATAATAAAGCTTTGAATTCCTCTCCGCAAGCTGTGGCAACGATGAAAATAGCGCCCAGGTATAGGGATGACGAGGATCATAGAAAATCTCCTCTACCTTACCGATCTCTACAATCTGCCCGGCATAAAGTACCGCTACCCGATCTGCAATGTTTGCTACCACACCTAAGTCATGGGTAATAAATACAATGGTGAATTTGAATTCCTTCTGAAGGTCCTTTAAAAGCTTTAAAATCTGAGCCTGGATTGTAACATCCAGTGCAGTGGTGGGTTCATCGCAAATAAGGATCTTTGGTTGGCAGGATAGCGCTATCGCAATAACAATACGTTGCCTCATGCCGCCTGAATACTGAAAAGGATAGTCATCAAAACGAGCCTCTGCGTTTGGTATTCCGACCTTTTTCATTAATTTCAAAGCTCTTTCTCTTGCTTCCACCTCTGTACACTTCTGATGCTTTATAATGATAGAGGTAATTTGCTTTCCGATTGTAATAACCGGATTTAGAGAGGTCATGGGATCCTGGAACACTGTAGATATCTTTCGTCCTCTAATCAGTCTCCAGTCTTTATCATATTTTATGTTAGCAAGATTCACAATACATGTTCCATGTAACCTCTCTTCATTTTCATCCAAATATTTCACTCGGAAGGCAACAGGATCAAATACTGCATTTCTTTGTTCCTCATCCATCAGGTCAACACCTAATCTCATTGCAGCTTTGAGTGCTTTCAAGAGATTGCGAATAAGCTGATAACGTTTTTTAATACTGTATCTGCCCACCGAGAGATAAATTTCTTTTGCCAGGATAAGATTCCTGTCTTTTGATGCCTGGGAGATATCGCCTGCGATTTCCTTAGAATACCTGTTCTTAAGCTCCTCCATCCTTTTTTGATACTGACTAAGATATGTAGTATCATTGGCAACAGCCTGTTTTCTCTCCTTGATCAGCTTATCATTATAGCTCTGCAATTCCTTAATCTGCTTTTCCAACTGAGCGATCTGCTGTGAGGCTTCTTTTATTTTTTCTTTTTCCTTGGAGGAATCATAAGTCTGTTTAAGATTATATATCTCCGTTTTTTTCATCATCAGCTCGTTTAATTTCTTCTTAGACTCTTCTTCCTCTTCCAAACTCAAGGAGCCCTTTCTCCTCATCTCGGATTTCAGTTCAAGGATCTCGCGATAGGTTGATGCACCAAACTCCAGCTTAGCATATTCATTTAGTTTATTATAGCAAAAATTAATAGTTTTTTTAGCTAAAGGATTCAATTTCACTATCGTGTCTGATAAATCTTCATCATTGAAAATGATAGTACCATGATCAATATAACCATTTCCATCCAGCATTCCAGCAAAGGTTTTTGTAAAAACAGATTTTCCGGAACCGGATTCTCCTACAATTGCAATTGACTCGTTTTCATAAATATCAAGTGATACATCTCTGATGGCCGTTAAGACTCTTCCTCGTACACGGAATTTTACATTCAGATTTTTCACTGATAACAATACTTTTTTATCATCCATATTAGTAACCTCTACATATGCGTTCTTGGATCCGATGCATCAGCAAGGTTTTGTCCCACTACATACAATACAACCGTAATGATTGATGCTATCACAACCGGGCTCCAGAATTCAAATTCCCATCCAGGTGTAACCATTGCACTCTCTGCCTCATAAATCAAACGTCCCAGAGACATTTCGGAAAGTCCCATTCCGATAAAGCCTAAGAAAACCTCCATGGATATATAGGATGGAATCTCCGTAGCAGCCAATGTAACAATAACAGAGGTCATGAAGGGGAGAATATTCCTCATGGCAATCTTTAATAATGGAGTGCCCAGACATCTTGATGCCAGATTGTATTCCCGGTTACGAATAATGACCACCTGTGTGCGGATAAAGTATGCTATTCCCAACCAACCTGTGATCGTCATAGCAAGTACTAATGTCCAAAAGCTTGATGTCAAAATCATTACCAAAACGGCTACAATCAGGATATACGGAACATTTGCAAGTATATTGTATACCTCCATCATCACGATATCTATTTTTTTTGAGAACCCCCAGATTGCACCCATGATAACTCCAATAGTCAGATTGATGACACCACAAACCATGGCCAGGGAAATTGATATCCTTGATCCAAACCATATAGCATCAAATGTGGACTGACCCGCCGCACCGGTACCTAAAATCCAGTGTATGCTGAATCCAAACTTCTTAATGGCTGCAGATGGTGACAAATGCTTCGCCGATGCATCAAGCAGATTACCAAATTTATCATATTCAGCAAATAAAGGATAAATATAAGCAAATGCCAGTATGAGAGCCAGGATTGACAGCAATGCAATATTTAATTTTTTTCTGAAAAATACACGAAATACAGAATTCCAATAAGAATACCTTGGTGCCATAATCTTCTCAGAGTCAAGCTCATTATGATCCACTCTGGAAAAAAGCTCTTCCTCTGACAAGCCGAATTGATTTAAATCTATACTTTGCATATGTATCTACCTGTCCTTACTAGTAAATGATATTCTTGGATCAACCATGGTGATCAAAACATCACCCAAGATGATTGAAACAACGGTTAACAGTGCATAAAATAAGGTTACACCAACAATAACACCATTATCATATTGTCCAATCGCTTCTATTAACAAGTTACCTGCACCTGGCACAACATATACACGTTCCGTTATGATAGCTCCTGTCATAGCAAAAAGTATCGTTCCCGGAATACCATGTACAATTGGTATCGCTGCATTTTTCAGAATATGTTTTGTGAAGATTTCTCCCTCGGATAGGCCACCCGATCTTGCAAATTTAACATAGTCCAAGTTCATCTGATCGATCATATAACGGCGAATCCATTTCATCAGGGAAGCTATCTGCGGTAGTGCCAAGGATACTATAGGCAGAACATACATCAGCTTTTTGGATGATTCCATGTCAAATGTGGTTGGTAAACCAAGCTTTCCACCGATTGCTTTAAAGAGAAAAATATATGCCAGGGTAGGTACTGCAATGATAAAAACAATATAGATTGTTCCAATTTTATCCAGCAGCTTATCCTTCCTTTTAGCCATAGTAATACCCAATGGTACTCCAACGAAGTATGCAAGTAAGGATGCCAGTATACCAATAACGAAGGAAAAACCAACCTTTGACAGTGAAGACTTTTTGGTACTAACATTGGTATAGTCATCCATGAAACGATCTTTAAATACCAGGCTTGTTTCCAAAGATCCCTTGACATAGGTGGCGGTATGAAGATCATCTGCACTTTCTTCCTGTAGTCCTGTCGGATAAGTAACCAATGATTTCACATAGGACCCCTGGGACCTGGTCATAGTTTCAAACACATCAATTCCTTGATTCACCGAATAAGAGGTACCAAGATTAATCGTAATAATATTCTGATGAATATAAGGAAATTTCGAATCAAAATACAGCAAATACTTATGCTTTGTACCATTTCCTATAATTGCAGGCGAGAATTTCTTCCCTCCATATACCGGATCAAATAAGGTAAAGGTTATTCCTCGCTCTCCTTTGACTTCCTCAGCATAATGAATATTGTCGATTGTAATTATTTTTGAAAAATAGGACCACAATCTTGATAGGAGAGATAAATTTTTATACGCAAAGAGCTGTGGTTGACCACCATCAGCCACTTTTTTCGCATTCATCATAACAGCATCAATTCGTTTTACTGTATATCCTTTGGATATATAGTATTCCGAGAACTGCTCCACATATTTTCTAACATTCTCCGAATCCTTATCTGCTGTTCTTCCAATTCCAACAACACTGCTTCTTGTTTCTTCGTCAATTTCTCCGCTGCTTGTTAACATAAGCAGATAATCCGCATAGGTTACAAAATCAATATAACCGTATTCCTCCCATTTGGAGTACTTATATATTTCCTTTGAATTATTCTTCAAATGAGAATATGTATTATCATTCTTAAAAATCAGGTTACGATCCATCAAAGAATAAATAATTATCATAACGATTGCTACTACAACAACAATTGATAGCAATCCATGTAATACACGTTTAATCAGATACTTCGTCATAGCTGCTCACTCTTGAATGGTATCAGGGAATAAAGTTACATTCCCTGATGCCATCTTCTCCCTCATAATTAATCAGGCAAAATTAACTCTATAAGTTTTAATTAATAGATACCGATACACTTAATCATATAGCCTGCATAGTCGGGCAAGAATGTATCAAGATAGGTGGAAGGATCACCGTAGTCAGGGCCCCATCCTGATAAATCATAGATATCGTAATTAGCCTCATAACCATAGTCGGTATAGTATCCGGTATAATACCACTCTTCATAGCTCTTACATTCTATAAGATTAATGGTAACCATTCCATTCAGAGCTTTCTCCACAGACTGCTTGAAAGCATTTGCCTGATTCGTATATCTCTCATCATTTGATGGATATGGCAGATCAAGTATTATAGGATTCTGAGCATCAATTGTAACACCTTGTGCTGCAAGTTCTTCGATTGCTTTGTTTAATTCTGCTCTGGCATTGTCAGGATTGTACCAACCATCAAAACCATCGCTGGAACCAATGCCATCATCCGCTGCAGGATCCCATACCTTAATCGGAACACCATCTGCATCAATCTGTGCCTGCATGATTTCACCATAATAAGTTCCGGCCGGGAAGGTTTTAGCTACCCCATTAATCTGTACGGTTGTGTCTTCTTCCAATACAACAAAGGTACCAGGTGTATATGAGTTTCTTAAAGCATTGTATTTTAAGTCTTCACCGGCTATCTGAGCGTTATATGCGCCTCTGTCAACTGCAAAGGATATTGCTCTGCGGAAATGAACATTATTCATAGCTGCATTCGTTCTTGCCTTATCTTCCTCAGATTTTGCTGAAACTGCTGCTGTTCCATCATTTACATTCGCAAAGGCTGCACGATTTAAGTTATAGAAGCCCATAAAGGAAACAGCGGTTGTAGATGAGATATATGCATATTCATCAAACAAGCCTTCCGATTTAGCGATGGGAATTGTTGAAGTATTTAAGCTTGCCCCATCTATTACTCCAGCCTTCATATCGTTATAAGCCTTTGTAACATCCGAACCATCATTGAAATACCAGGTAATCTTTTTAATATTGATCTTATCTTTATTCCAGTATGACTCATTTGCCTTGAATACAATGGTATTCTTAGCTGTAGCATTTGTTACAAGATAAGGCCCGCAATATGCAATCGAGTCGGGATCCTTTGCATAAGTATAATCCGGTGCAGAAGGATCATATTCCTGGCCAAACTTACCACCCTTAGAGATATAGTAAGATCTGCACATCGGAGCAAATACTCCATAACCCAGCATGGTTGTAAAATATGAACAAGGCTTTTCCAGTGTATATTGCAATGTATAATCATCTAAAGCTTTAACGCCAACCTGTGAAAAATCGGTAATTTCTCCGCTTATGTACTGATCAGCATTTTTGATGATTCCCTGAATCAGGTACTCTAATCCGCCTTGAGCATCCATCATATGCTGCATACCGGCAACAAAATCATCCGCCTTAACTTCAGCAACTTCTCTGCCCTGGGAATCAACCCATTTCACACCCTTGCGAATGTAGAAGGTATAGGTTAATCCATCAGCGGATACTTCATATCTCTCTGCCAATGCAGGCTGCTGTATTCCTTCTATATCATACTCCAGCAGTCCATCAAAGGTATTGACAATTGCTTCACTGTCCGCTGCCCTGGAAGTAGCAAGAATATCCCAGGTTACAGGATCAGAGGTATATGGCAGACTATAAGAATCCTTAAGCGTATACCCCTTTTCAGCAAGGTAGGATTTTGCCCATTGTTCATAGGTTCCTGTTCCCTTGAGCTCATTCCATTTTTCCTTCATTTCTTTTCTATGTTCAGCTTTTATAAACTCAGTAGCAACCAATGCCTGATGAAATCTGTCACTATCATTTCCCCAGGCAACATTAGTTACCGTATATGGAGCAACTCTTGAAATAGCATATAAGCCGCCTTGTGTCTTTATAGGAAGCATAACTGCGGCTTCCATCAGCTTTGCTTCTGCAATCGCCTGTAATGCAAATCTCTCAGAAATTGATTTTGCAGAATCAACAGCCTGATATGCTTTATAGTATTCACCTAACTGTGCATTATAAATTGCTGATGATTTTTCATCATAAGTTAGTTCAACGTTTGCCTCTTCTGTTGGAGTTGCTTCTGCATCCTTTGATGCGCTTTCGGTTACGGTTGGTTTCTCATCATCTTTTTGTAATGTGTCTTCGGTATCTGTGCTTTTAGCACAAGATATTAAACCCATAATCATAGTAAGAACTAAAATAATACTTAGAATTTTCTTCTTCATACATTCCCTCCTTATTGATCTATCTTCAACGTACGCCTCAGCATGAAACGTTCGTTAAATTCATACATATAGATGAATCAAATATCCATAGCTAGTTCAATTCACTTCCACAAGAAATAAGGTAGCAGACTTTCTGTTCTCGGCGAATTAAGCCATTATAGACAACATTGTCTGTTACCTCAATCATATGCCAAAAACTGTTTTACAACATCCGAGATTCAACTCATACTTATTGAATATAAACACTTATTATGTATACATTAATAGATAATGGATAAACTATGCATTTTTATATTTAATATACAATTATGTTTGATTTAAGTCAATGGTTTTTGATATCGTGGATAGCGTAACTTTACTGTAGGAAATAGATAGGCAGAGATCACCAAAGATGTGTTAATAGAAATCACATCTACACTATAGCTTTTTATTCATATTTTTACAAGCCCCAAATGTGTGTATAAAACCAT
>JAAZDK010000054.1 GCA_012512855.1 Clostridiales bacterium | reverse complement strand
CATTTTTGCAGGGCAATTATATCACCTTGACCAATATCAGTGATGAAGAGCTTGAAAGAATTATTTTTTACAAGCTTTCACCGATAAATATTTCTATTCATACCACCAATGAAGAGCTTCGCTGCAGAATGCTTAACAACCGTTTTGCCGGAGCGGCTTTGGCCAAAATGAAAAGGCTTAAGGATGCAGGTATACAGATGAACGGTCAGATTGTCCTTTGCAAGGGTTACAATGACGGTGAAGAGTTGGATAAGACCCTGCATGATTTAGCTGCCTTTATTCCTGAGCTTGTAAGTGTTTCAGTAGTGCCCGTCGGCCTTACCAGGTTCAGGGAAGGCCTTGCTGAGCTTGAGCCATTTACCAGAGAGGATTCAATTCAGGTTCTGTCACAAATTCACCGCTGGCAGAGTATTTTTTTAGAGCACTATGGGACTCGCATGGTTTATGCCAGCGACGAGTGGTATCTCAAAGCCGGACTCGAGCTTCCTGATGAGGAAAGCTATGAGGGTTATCCCCAGATAGAAAATGGTGTAGGTCTGGTGAGGTCCATGCAGAGTGAATTTGATGAGGCATATGATGAGATCGAAGGAGATGACAGGAGCAGAAGCCTTTCATTAGCTACAGGTGTTCTTGCAGCGCCTGTTATTCTGCGCCTGATTGAGAAGCTTAATCTTAAATTTCCTAATGTCAAAATTAGAGTTTATACGATTATTAATAATTATTTCGGTCCTCAAATTACTGTAGCAGGCCTTATCACAGGCAGGGATCTTGTGGAACAGCTAAAGGGGAAGGAGCTGGGAGATGCCTTGCTTATTCCCGAGGTGATGCTTCGCAGTGGTGAGGATGTCTTGCTGGATGATATGACTGTTTCAGAGCTTGAAGGGGCTTTACAAACCAAAGTGCGTATTGTACAATCAGATGGAAAGTCATTAATTAATGCTATTTTAAGCTAATGAGAACTGCTAATAAGCAGATATTGATAGATACAATACAGGCAGAAAGAGGTATAAAATGAGTAAACCGATAGTAGCCATAGTTGGCAGACCAAATGTGGGAAAATCAACCTTATTCAACGCTCTGGCCGGCGAGCGCATTTCCATTGTCAAGGATTATCCTGGTGTAACCAGAGACCGCATATATGCCGATGTTACTTGGCTAAATACCCTGTTTACTATTATAGATACAGGTGGAATAGAACCCGACAGCAAGGATGAAATGCTGTCACACATGAGAGAACAGGCCCAGATTGCGATTGATACTTCCGATGTAATTATTTTTCTGGTGGATGTTAGGCAGGGTCTTGTAGATTCCGATTCCAAGGTGGCGGATATGTTAAGACGCTCAGGCAAGCCTATCGTGCTGGCAGTAAATAAGGTAGACAATTTTGAGAAGCTTATGCCTGATGTATATGAATTTTATAACCTGGGTATCGGTGATCCCATTCCCATATCGGCAGCCGGCAAGCTGGGCTTTGGTGAGCTTTTGGATGAGGTTACAAAACATTTCAAAAAAACCGCCAGCGATGAGGAAGCGGATGACCGGCCCAGGATTGCTATTGTCGGCAAGCCCAATGTAGGAAAGTCCTCACTGGTCAACAAGCTTGTTGGGGAGAAGAGGGTTATTGTATCCGATATAGCAGGTACCACCAGGGATGCGATAGATACTCCTATCCGTCGTAACGGAAAGGAATATATCCTGATTGACACTGCCGGTCTCAGAAGAAAAAGCAAGATTAAGGAGGACATCGAACGTTATTCAATCGTTCGTACAGTTGCAGCTATCGAGCGTTCCGATGTTGTAGTGCTCTTAATTGATGCCAAAGAGGGAATAACCGAACAGGATGCCAAGATTGCCGGAATAGCGCCCGAAAGAGGCAAGGGTATTATTATAGCAGTTAACAAATGGGAGTTGATTGAAATGGATAATAGTACCGTAAAAAAATATACCTCCGATATCAGGGAGATTCTGTCCTTTATACCATACGCAGAAATTCTGTTTATATCCGCCCAGACAGGCCTAAGGCTGCACCGTCTGTTTGAGCTTATAGAGATAGTAATTCAAAATCAGAATCTTCGTATCCAAACAGGCGTACTAAATGAAATTCTGATGGAGGCTGTAACCCTGCAGCAGCCGCCCTCCGATAAGGGCAAGCGGCTCAGGATTTATTACATGACACAGGTAGGAGTAAAGCCACCAACCTTTGTTCTTTTTGTAAATGATAAGGAGCTTATGCACTTTTCCTATACCAGATATATTGAAAATAAGATCCGTGAAGCCTTCGGCTTTGTAGGCACATCACTCAAGTTTATAATCAGGGAGCGAAGGGAGAATTCATAGAATGCTTCTTAAGATTTTATTCGCTTTAGTTTTTGGATATATCTTCGGCTGTTTTTCAACAGGGTATTTTATTGGTAAGCTGTATAAGGTTGACATCCGCAAATATGGCAGCGGAAATGTTGGTATGACCAATGCGCTTAGGACACTGGGTGCCAAGGCAGGTGCATTGACCCTTTTGGGAGACCTGCTTAAAGCTGTAATTCCCATGCTCCTTGTAAAATTCCTTATTTTCAGGGAATCTGAAAATTTAGATTTGCTTTCCGTTTATACCGGTCTTGGAGTAGTGCTGGGACATAATTTCCCTGTATGGCTTAAATTCAAGGGTGGTAAGGGTATAGCTGCAACCAGCGGTGTGCTTATCGCCTTTGATCCCTGGATTGTTCCTGTAGGTTTGCCATTTTTTATTCTAATCGTTGCAGTTACAAAGTATGTCTCACTTGGTTCGCTGTTTATAGCAACCATATTTCCGGTCTGGATTCTGATCAGGTATCCGGGAGATATACATATGCTGCTTGTTTCCCTGGTATTTATGCTTTTGGCCTTTATAAAGCATCGGTCAAATATCAGGAGAATTATTGAAGGAACCGAGAACAAGCTCGGTCAAAGAGTTAAAATTGACAATACTACAGATAATACTGATAATAATAAATAATATATCAAAATTTGATTTATTTTTATATAATAACCGAATTTAAAAACACTCCACATATGAGGCTGTACATCATATGGTTTTTTCAGTATTAAGCAAATACCTCAAATATATAATTTAAGGAGATGCTTATGAGTAAGATAAGTATTTTGGGAGCAGGAACCTGGGGTTGTGCTCTTGCCATTTTGCTGGCAGGGAAGGGACATGCCGTAACCATCTGGACCAAGCTGGAGGCTGAGGCAAAGGCCCTGAATGAGAACCGTAAAAGCTTAAAAAATCTGCCCGGAGCCCAGATGCCTGATGATGTAATGATCACTCTTGACCTGGAGGACGCCTGCAAGGATAAGGATTTGCTGGTAATGGCGGTTGCCTCGCCCTATATTAGAGCCACATCAAGAGAGGCCAGACCATATATCAGGGAAGGTCAGATTATAGTAAATGTTTCAAAGGGTATTGAGGACGGAACTCTTATGACCTTATCGGAGATAATTAGTGAGGAAATCCCTCAGGCAGATATAGCTGTACTTTCAGGACCAAGCCATGCCGAGGAGGTTAGCAGAGGAGTGCCTACTACAGTTGTAGTAGGAGCTAAAAGCAGTGAGACTGCTCATTATATACAGGATATATTTATGACCGATGTCTTTCGTGTATATACCAGCCCTGATATAACAGGCATTGAGCTGGGTGGCTCGTTGAAGAATGTTATTGCACTGGCGGCAGGAATAGTAGACGGGTTAAAATTCGGAGACAATACAAAGGCTGCTCTAATGACCAGAGGAATGGCGGAAATCTCACGATTGGGAATGGCGATGGGAGGCAGGATAGAAACCTTTGCAGGTTTGTCAGGCTTCGGTGATTTATTTGTAACCTGTACCAGCAGGCACAGCCGTAACTGGACTGCCGGCCATCTGATAGGTCAGGGTAAGAGTATGGAAGAGGCAATCAGAGAGGTAGGACAGGTTGTTGAGGGTATTAATACTGCAAAGGCGGCACTTGCCCTGGCTCGCAAATATAATGTGGAAATGCCTATCGTAGAGCAGATAAATCTTGTTCTTTTTGAAGGCAAAACAGCAATTGATGCCCTTAATGATTTGCTGAACCGCGACAGAAGGAAAGAATATAAAAGCCTTGAATGGGATTAAGGCATGGTGGATTTCATGGCAGAATATAGTAGAAGCTAATACTATCTTCTGCTGTGAAATCCTTTTTCAATTTGATTCTTAGTACATATAGCTGGGTAGTGTTCTCTGAATTCAACTCCATTTCAATTTATTTTTTGTATGATATATAATTTTATAATTAAATTATTTACTTTTTTATATTATTTTTCTAATACTTTATTATTTAATCTCATTACTTTATCCTGCAATTCTTTTTTTCTGATCTAAAGCAGACAGCCCGTTCTTTACTCATAAGAATTATATCAAGCTGTTTACAGCTTTGATATTTACCTCTTGACCCTTATTTTTTACCTCTTGGCTTTTTGATATTTACTTTTTTAGCTTTACCTATATAATGAAAGCATGGAGATGAGGATATGAAGGTAAGGATAGAGATTGACGGTAATTTGCGTGAGGATGAAGTGATTATAAGATGCAGCAGACTGGATGACAATATCAAACGACTCTATGATATTGTGGCTGATGCCGCCAGGGAAGTAAAGTATCCGGTTTTGTACAAGGGAAATGTGGAATATTATTTGCCAATGAATGATATTCTTTTCTTTGAAACATCGGATAACTGTATTTGTGCCCATACTACTGACGATGTATATAATACTACATATCACCTGTATGAGCTTGAGGAAATTCTTCCCCGATATTTCATGAGAGTATCCAAATCTACAATATTAAATATTAATCACATATATTCCATCTCACGCAATATTACATCATCCAGCCTGGTCCAGTTTATGAATACTCATAAACAGGTTTATGTATCAAGAAACTATTATAAGGCTTTAAGGCTTAGATTAGAGGAAAAGAGGTTGATAAAATGAAAAGGAAGGAATTATTCTGGGGTATAATATTTATTTTTGCTGCAGTTCTGTTTATGCTGACCCAATTTGGTTTTATTAGCGGGCTTAATTTGTTTGGTATTTTTACAACAGCAATAATGGCTTATTTTATTATTAAAGGCATTATTTATGTTAACTTTTTCAGCATTTTCTTTCCCTTGGCTATTATATTGATTGTTTTTGACGAACAGCTGGCTATTACCGATTTTACTCCATGGCCTGCTTTGCTTACGGCTTTGCTTCTCAGTATCGGTTTTTCACTGATATTTAAGCGTCCAAGGACCTGGTCATTCTTCTTTCTTAATAACAATGTCTTTGGTAATAAAAATATAGAAACCACAGACAGCAAGACCATATATTGCTCAACAACATTTGGTGACTGCATAAAATATGTAAATTCCGTCAATTTTAAAAAGGCTGTAGTTAAAACATCCTTTGGTGATGTAAGGGTATATTTTGACAAGGCTGTTTGCCCATCAGGAAAGGCCGATATCTATGTAAATGTCAGATTTGGAGATATTGTATTGTATTTACCGGGTAACTGGACAATTATAGACAGCACCCATAATTTCTTCGGCAATCTTTCAATTACTGACAGAACAGCTTATAATGAAGCTGATGTGGTTGAGGTTACCCTTCACGGCAGTATTGGCTTTGGAGATGTAAAGGTTGTATATGTATAAATGCCCGTTATATTATTATAGGTTTACGATATAAAAATGATAGTTTGTCATAATAGTATTAGTATAACTTTTATAGGATGAAGGGAATATTCAATGAAACCAATTATAGCAATACCTATTGAGGATCCGGCTGGTATAGGTCCGGAGATTGTCGTAAAGGCCCTGCAAAGGCCCGAGCTGTCGAAGGCGGCACGTTGTGTTGTAATTGGCGACAGGAAGATAATCGAAGATGCCATCAGATTTACCGAAGCCAAGTTACAGCTGAAGCTTATCCAAAGGCCAGAGGAGGGTTCTTATACTCCCGATAATCTTAATCTGATTGATCTTGATAATGTAAGGATGCAGGAGTTTGTCATTGGCCAGGTCAGCGCTATGTGCGGACAGGCAGCCTTTGAATATATCGAAAAAAGCATTCAGCTGGCAAATATGGGCGAGGTGGCGGCAGTTGCAACAGCACCTATCAATAAGGAATCCCTGAAGGCAGCCGGTATCAATTATATTGGGCATACTGAAATCTTCGGAGCCCTGACAGGAACAAAGGACCCATTAACGATGTTTGAGGTTCGCGGAATGAGGGTATTTTTCCTCAGCAGGCATGTATCGCTGCGCCAGGCCTGTGATATGGTAACTAAGGAAAGGATTTTTGATTATGTAAAAAGATGTAATGAGGTTCTTAAACAGCTGGGGGTTACAGAGGGTACTATGGCCATAGCAGGACTTAATCCCCACAGCGGCGAGCATGGCCTCTTTGGAGATGAGGAGCTTTTGCATATAGCTCCGGCTGTTAAGGAGCTGCAGGCACAAGGCTATGATGTGGTTGGTCCCATTGGGGCAGACTCGGTATTTTATCTTGCCCTGCAGGGGCGATTTAACAGCGTATTGTCTTTATATCACGATCAGGGCCATATTGCTGCAAAGACACTGGATTTTGAACGGACGATAGCAATAACCGGCGGTATGCCTATATTAAGAACATCTGTCGATCATGGAACCGCCATGGATATAGCAGGCAAGGGAATAGCCAGTGAAATAAGTATGGTTGAGGCGATTATGCTGGCAGCAAAATACTCGAAAAATTACATCTGAAAGCAAAACTAAATATAGAAACTGAGTAAGAAAATCAGACCGGCTTCAGCTGCAGACAGTAAAGTGACTTCAAACTCACATGGACTGATCTGGCCGGCGTTTAATTTTCATTTTGGTAAATAATCATCTATTTAATGACGTAATTATTTATGTAAACTATTATAGCGGAAAAATAATATTTATTATTTATATTAATTTATTTAGGCGTGTACAGGTGTATCAGAATAAGCTGTGCACGCTTGTTTAATTGGCAATTGTTTTTACCGGGTCAATAATTCCAAAAGCTACCGTACTTGCCTGTCCGTGAAATGACGAGTATAATGTCCATAAAAACAGAAAGGAAAATGACATCCCATTATTGATATTG
>JAAZDK010000006.1 GCA_012512855.1 Clostridiales bacterium | reverse complement strand
GCCAATTTTCATAGCCGATACGCAGCAGGCTATTCCATAATCATCTCCGAATCGCTCCCGCATAAGATCGTCATTTTCATATTGAATTGAGTTTGTTTCAATGGACATTTTAGCACAATACTTTTTGAAGTTCTCGGGAAGCCTGCTGGACCACAATACAGTCAGATTTGGTTCCGGAGCTGGAGAGAGGTTGGTAAGGGTGTGGAGGAAGCGGTAGCTTGTCTTTGTAACAAGGCTGCGGCCGTCTTCGCCCATGCCGCCTATAGATTCGGTTACCCATGTGGGGTCACCGGCAAAAAGCTCGTTATATTCGGGAGTTCTCAGCTGCCTGGCCATGCGAAGCTTGAGAACAAACTGGTCTATTATTTCCTGGGCCTGGCTTTCTGTAATCAAACCGGCATTTAAATCCCTTTCGAAATAAATATCAAGGAAAGTGGATGTGCGGCCCAATGACATAGCGGCGCCGTTTTGCTCTTTTATGGCTCCAAGATATGCAAAGTACAGCCATTGTACGGCCTCCTGCGCATTTTCAGCCGGACGGGATATGTCAAAGCCATATCCGGCTGCCATTTCCTTAAGCTTGGCAAGGAAGTCAATCTGCCTGTAGAGCTCCTCCAGGGTCCTTATAGTTTCATCATCCATTTGGTGCATTCCCAGCATAAGCTTGTCATTTTCCTTTTGCTTTATCAAAAAATCAACACCGTAAAGGGGAACTCTGCGGTAATCGCCTATTATACGACCTCTGCCGTATGCATCAGGCAAGCCTGTTATAACTCCGCTTCTTCTGGCCTTCCTCATTTCAGGTGTATATACTCTGAATACCCCATCATTATGGGTGGTACGATAAAGAAAATGCTGTTCTATTTCCTCAGACAGGCTATAGCCGTAGGCCTCGCAAGCCTGCCTTGCCATTCTTATGCCTCCGAAGGGATTGACTCCCCTTTTTAAGGGAGCATCAGTCTGAAATCCCACAATAATTTCATTTTCCCTGTCAAGATATGCAGGCTCATAGGTCAGTAGCGAGCTTACCTTTTCAGTATTGATTGATAACACGCCCTTTTGACGCTCAAGCCTGCAAAGCTCCTGATATTTTTCATTCAGCCTGATTGTTCTCTCGGTTGCAGGTGCAAGAAAGCTTTCATCACCGTAATAAGCAGTATAGTTGCATAGAATAAAATCTCTGACATCAATTTCCTTCTGCCATCTGCCCTCTTTAAAACCATTCCATGCCTTCATTATAATACCTCCATTAAGTTTTATTGTCTTGTACAGAAATTATCTTGTAAAGACAAAGCCTGCGTGTATCTTTGCCTGCACATGACCGGCTAAAACATTTAATTAGCATTATTAGCTCAAGCCGGTATTAGCCGGCATAATAACAACTGATAAAAATTAGACAATTTGACAAAATAAAAAACCGCCTGAGCGTTTGCCCAGGCGGTCGACATTCATTACATAGGCTTCGATATATTTTTCATTATTTCTGTGAAGCCCAGATATCGGTCCCCTGTGGTAACCCACATATCCGCCAGTTCCGATATACTTTAATTATAGGTATGTAGAGTTTTATTGTCAACAGTGGAATCCATCAGATACGAGTTATTTTATCTAATAATATCTATAAATCAAAAGAATAAGCAATCGTAGTTTATACCAGTTTGCAAACCAATCCAATAGATAGTATATTGATAAGCAGTCCTGCCATTTTGACAGGATATGCCGGGAAAAGCTAATCCTTTAGCATCATTCTGATTTGGGGAACCTTTATTAGCAAAGGCAGTATAATCATTGCAATTATTATCCCCATAATATTTTGCAGCAAATTAAAGGGCACAGCCACAATAGCTGTCTGAAAGGTGCCATAGAAGATTGAGTCACATAAAAGATATCCTAGTGTGACGATTATTCCGCTTAGAGCACCTGCCAGCAGGAGGGAGCCTTTGCGCAGCCTTCTGTATGAATAAGAGGCTGTTAATGCTGCAAGAAGCTTAATTATAAATGTAGCGGGAGCATACATGATATAAGGAGATAAAAGATCTGCCATCATGGAACCGATTCCCGCAGCAAAGCCACCGTATACGGGACCCAGAATGATACCTGACAGCAGTACAAAGGCATCACCCGGATGGATATAGCCACCGTTACCAAAGGGGATCTTTATCGGTACCATCATAGTTACCACACAGGTTATTGCAGACATTAGCGCAGCAGTAACCAATTTGATGATATAATTGTTATTCCTCATATAACCTCCCATGCTTAAGAGCTTTTAATATTTGAAATAATAACATATATAATTCCATAATACAATATTAAGTCGTGGCAGAAAATTATTTAAATGCAGGCAGAAAAATAAATGTGGGCAGAGAAATGCCTTGTAATATGCAGAAAATTATAAAAGCAGGCATACTGTCCATAAAAATAAAAAGCAATCATAAGATGCAGAAAATAGCTATAGAAGATGCAACAGGATCATAAAGAGTTCAAAAAGGAAATACCGGCAGGCCTGGACTAAAAAGTTGACATCAGTTAATACTTTATAATATAATTAGTTATTGCAAATGAGTTGCAATAACAACCGGACATATATCGGAACGGCAAATTTTATTGCCAGACAGAAACGGAGAATATATATGAAACGAAAGCTCTTATTTATAATATTACTAATGGTTCTCATAACAGCTGTAGCGGCAGTTTTCATAGCAATTACAAAGGATAGTGCTTCTGACAAAGAAGGAGCGGAAGAAGCAAAGCTGAAGCTGGTCAGCACCTTCTATCCCGTGTATCTTATTGGATTAAATTTATTTGATAATATCAATGAGGTTGAGGTTAAAAGCCTGACGGATCTTGATACAGGCTGCCTGCATGATTATCAGCTTACAAGCCAGGATATGAAAAATATATCGGAGGCCGATATTCTTGTCATAAATGGCGGCGGTATGGAGGCCTTCCTGCAGGATATAAAAGCCAACTATCCTGACTTGACGATTATTGATGCCAGCAAGGATATAGAGCTTTATCAGGATAATTCTCATGTATGGCTTGACCCGGATCTTTATATTAGGCAGATAGAGAATGTCAGAGATGCAATAATTTCCTATCTTGATTTAAATAGCTCCAAAGCAACCGGCTCAAAGAAGCTGGATGCGTCAAAAATCAAAGAAAGGCTGACAGAAAATGCAGATGCCTATATACGCAGGATAGAGGAGATCGACCTGCGGCTAGATGAAATTAAGGAAAAATACCTGGCAGCAGGAAAAAATTCTGCCAAGGCGGTTATTTTTCATGATGCATTTGCCTACATTGCAAAGCGGATTGGTATGCCTGTAGCTTATTCGATTCCCCTGGACCATGATACAAGCCTCAGCGCAGAGGAAATAGCAGCAATTATTGACGATGTGAATAATGATGAGATTAGTTATCTCTTCACCGAGGAGCAATACAGCGACTCGGTTGCTAAGAGAATAGAAGCTGAAACAAGCGCCAAGGCCTATATAATCGATTCAGCCGTTACCGGTAACGGTTCAAAGGAATCATATATTGAGGCCATGGAAAAGAATATAAAGGTGCTGGAATCAGCTTTGTTTAATCAGGGATAGGGTGGTATTTATGTTCGGGATAATGGATAAAATCAAACCAAGGATTAAGGCCGCTGCCACAAGTGAAGCGGCATGCGGGCTTCATTGCATAAAGGCAAATAACATAACGGTAAGAAAGGGCAGACAGCTTATTATTGACAAGATAAATCTGCATATCCATTGTGGAAAAATTACCGTCCTGATAGGCAGGAACGGAGCCGGCAAATCTACATTGATTAAAGCAATACTGGGCGAGATAAAGCATGAGGGCAGCATTGAGTTTACCGACCTAAGGAACAGGACGGTTGAGAATTTAAGTATAGGCTATGTACCCCAGTATATAAATCTGGGGAAAAACACACCCATGAGCGTATACGACCTGTTTGCCTCATATATCAGCAATGCTCCTGCCTTTATGTATAAGAGTAAAAAGATATATCAAAGGGTTAAGGAGCAGCTGGCAATATTTGATGCCGAGGATCTTATAGACAAGAGGGCCTGCGATTTGTCAGGAGGGGAGCTTCAGCGACTGCTTCTGAGTATAGCGGTAACACCTATCCCTAATCTGCTGTTGCTGGATGAGCCGGTATCAGGAATTGACAGAAACGGGCGGCAGCTGTTTTATCAGAATATAGCAAAATTAAAAAGCAATTATGACCTGGCAATGATTATTGTTTCCCACGACTTTGACTTTGTCCGCAAATATGCCGACCATGTGATTTTATTGGATAAGGTTATTGTAAAGGAAGGCACTCCTGAGGAGGTTCTGTCAAGTGAGGACTTTCAGATGGTCTTTGGATGAATGCAGGATACAGGGGGATATAAAATGAATACAGTGTATAAGATAATTGAAAGCATTCTGCCCTTTTCCTGGACGGAATATAATTTCATGAAAAATGCTTTATTGGCCATAATCATAATATCACCCATGTTTGGCAGCATGGGAACAATGATAGTAAACAATAAAATGGCCTTCTTTTCAGATGCTTTGGGACACAGCGCCCTGACCGGAGTTGCTATTGGAGCAATTTTCGGAATAAGCGATGTTAATCTGTCAATGCTTATATTTGCCGTTGTCTTTGCTTTGCTGCTGAACAGGATAAAAAGAAAAAAAACCGTCTCTTCAGATACGGTGATCTCGGTCTTTGCTTCCCTTTCAATGGCCATAGGCCTGGTTGTTTTGTCAAGGGGAGGAAATTTTGCAAAATATTCGGCTCTTCTGGTTGGAGACATATTAAGCATCAGCTGGGATGAGATAGGTTATCTCCTTATAATATTTATTGTTTCCTTGCTTTTTTGGTTATTCTGCTTTAATAAGCTGAATGCCATAAGTATTAATGAAACCCTGGCAAAAAGCAAAAATATACGGGTTGCGCTGCTGGAGGATTTATTCAGCGTATTAATTGCTGTAATTGTTATGTCATCAGTCAGGTGGATAGGTATATTGATAATTAATGCCCTGCTGATTCTGCCGGCGGCTGCCAGCAGAAATATGGCCTCAAATGTGAGGGAGTACCATCTTTTTTCAGTGATAATATCTCTCTTTTCAGGAATATGCGGCCTTATTATTTCCTTTTATGCAGGTTTTGCCGCAGGTCCAACCATAGTAATCATTGCTGCGTTGATTTTCTTTGCTACCTTGCTTTTATCACTAATTCTCAGACATAATTAATTGAATTGCTGGCCTTGATTGCTTGATGGGAGTTTCGTATGCGAAACTCTTTTTTCTTGAAATTTATATAACTTCAAATACGTAGATCCTCCCGATTTTCCTCATACGATAAAAGCTTATGGCGGACCACAGATTTTCTATAGGATGGCTACACAGGTCAGATGTCCTCAGATGTGTATGGAGTATAATAGATTTAATTAATTAAAATAATAAATATTCATATACCAAATTTT
Organism: Clostridiales bacterium; assembly: GCA_012512855.1. Lineage (GTDB taxonomy): Bacteria > Bacillota > Clostridia > Lachnospirales > Lachnospiraceae > Mobilitalea. The sequence goes on along the minus strand of JAAZDK010000006.1, from coordinate 33,165 downwards.
ACTTCTTTATATTATAATATACAAAGAAACCTTATTCTCTGTGCTCCTTTGATTTTCGTGCATAGCAAAGGTGCCATGCAATGATAATATGCATATCACTTATGATTTTTTACCTGACAAAAGGAGTTGTATATGAATAATAATTCAAAATTTATAACCTATTTAAAGATTATAACTAATTTCATCATATTTATAGAAATTGTATTATTGCTGCTTCTGTTTCTTCCGAAAGTTCTTGGCTTCTTTTTCCCCTTTGTGATAGGTTGGCTGATAGCGATGATTGCAAATCCGATGGTGAGGTTTTTGGAAAAAAGAGTTAAGCTCTTGCGCAAGCATAGTTCAGCTATAATTCTAATATTTGTTATTGCTCTTATAGTCGGAGCAGGTGCCTTAATTATAACTGCGATAATTAGGGAAGCAAAGGAATTGATAAGCGACTGGCCAGAAATAGAAAAGAGCGTGATCGAAAGGTTAAGCAGCATCAGTATCTATCTAAATAAGATGACGGCTTCGCTTCCAGCTAGTGTAAAGGCTTCAATTGACAAGGCCGTTGCAGGCCTTGGAGATTCATTGTCGACATATTTAAAGGATTTGCCTATGCCAACTGTGAGCGATGCTGGCAATTTCATGAATAATCTTGCAGACGGCTTTCTGGCGATAATTGTTACCTTACTAAGCGCCTATTTCTTTGCAGCCTGCAGGGAGGAACTGATAGCAGGCCTGCAAAAAACCGTTCCGGAATCAGCGGTAAACTATTGGCGACTGGTGTATGGCAATTTTATCAAAGCCTTTGGCGGATATTTTAAGGCGCAGTTTAAGATTATGCTGATATTGCTGGTTATCATGTTTGCCGGCTTTGAAATATTAAGGATTGATTATTCCTTTTTAATAGCCCTGGGCATAGCCCTTCTGGATGTGCTTCCGGTCTTCGGCACAGGTGCTGTGCTTTGGCCCTGGGCCTTAATTGATATGTTCACAGGAAATTATATAAGGGCTATCGGCTTTGTTGTGATATATCTGATATGTCAGGTTGTCAAGCAGGTATTGCAGCCTAAGATGGTCGGTGACAGTATAGGAATGCATCCGCTATTAACCTTGCTGGCAATGTATATCGGCTACAGGCTTTACGGTGTGCTGGGCATGATTTTTTCTATTCCAATCGGAATGGTAATTGTAAATATGTACAGAATCGGAATGTTTGAGCCATTGACAAGAGGTATAAAAATAATCGTACGGGATCTGAATGAATTCAGGAAGTTTTAATATTTATGGATAATGGTTACTTAGAATTGCAAATGGATACTTCAGAGAAAAATTTTATGTACAAAATCTGATAATTTTGGTAAGATAGTTAAAGAAATAACAATTTAATATACAAGAGATAGATAAATGATAAAAACCAAGGAGTAATTCAATTATGAAGAGTAATAGGATTGAGTTGGATTATGATGAAATCATATCAGCAGATGAGATTAAGCTTATACTTGATACTTATCGAATTGGAAAAAAGCCATTGGCTAAACTGCTTGGTTGGGGCGAAACTACTATCATTCGCTATATTGAGGGAGATATTCCGACAAAGGAGTATTCCAATAAGCTAAAGGCCATCCTGTATGATCCGGAATATTATTACAGCTTATTGTGCAAGAAAAAGGATTGTCTTACTCAGGTGGCCTACAGGAAGAGCAAGAAAGCTGTATTGACCAAAATTATGACATCCAAAATATATGCCGCAGCGTACCATATGGTGAACAGAAGAGATGCCGAGGTATGTGCCCGCTACATTCAGTATATGCTATATTATTCCCAGGCCTTTTCACTGGCACTGTTTGACAGGGAGCTCTTTGCGGAGGAATACGGCATTAATAATGAAAATGTGCCTTACCTTAAGCTATATGAGGGAATGAGAAGATGTGGTATTCATACACTGGATGGAAGCGATGAGTTTTTAAGCTACGAAGAAAAGGAATTGCTCGATGTTGTTTTGGAGTATTTTTCATGGTATGGACTGAAGGCTTTGTCGACCTTGACATCCTATGAAAGGGCTAATATGAAAATATCCCGTGATAAATTCAATAATAAAATAATAGCAAAAGAATCCATAAAGGCTTATTTTGAGGATGTTGTCAATAAATACGGGATTAAAAGTATAAAGGATATTTATAAATATCCGGATCAGAAAATCATGGAGATTAAGGGTGTTATTGAATAAGCACTTCATTGTATAGGGATATTTCCGTAAAGCTAAAGTAAAAGCTTAATTTAAGCAAAATCATTCAAATCAAAAAGATCAAAAAAGAAGCCTGAAGCTGTCCTTCAGGCTTCTTTGTCTGATAATATATTCAAGAGCTTTGATTACTTTCACCGTTACCCTGTCTTATTTTTGCTAAATTAGGGAGCTTATAAAAGAGCTAAAGCCGATATTAGCTGCTTTGCCTGTTTCTTCGCTCACGCATACGCTGGGTACTGTCAAGTATCTTCTTCCTGATGCGCAGGCTTGTTGGGGTAACCTCCAGCAATTCATCGGTTTCGATAAATTCCAGGGCCTGCTCAAGGCTGAGGATCTTTGGCGGTGTCAGCTTCAGGGCATCGTCTGCCCCTGCAGCTCTGGTGTTGGTAAGCTGCTTTCTTTTGCATACATTTACTTCTATATCATCGGCTTTAGGATTCTGCCCCACAACCATGCCTGCATAGACCTTTACTCCCGGCCCGATAAAGAGGGTTCCCCTCTCCTGGGCATTAAACAGGCCGTAGGTGACGCTTTCACCGGTTTCGTATGCGATCAGGCTTCCGCTTCTCCTGTACTGTATATCTCCCTTGTAGGGGCTGTATTTATCAAAGATAGTATTAATTATTCCTGTCCCTTTTGTGTCAGTCATAAATTCACTTCTGTAGCCTATCAGACCTCTGGAAGGAATTGAAAATTCCAGCCGGGTATGACCATTGCCACCGGTGTACATATTAGTCAGCTCACCTTTTCTTTGACCTAGCTTTTCTATTACCATACCGGCATATTCATCCGGAACATCTATAATCACATGCTCCATAGGCTCAAGCCTTCTGCCGTTTTCATCATATTTATATATAACCTCAGGCTTACTTACCGAAAACTCATAGCCCTCACGCCTCATGGTTTCTATCAAAATGGAAAGATGAAGCTCACCTCTTCCGGACACCTTAAAGCTTTCAGTGGTGTCGGTATCCTCAACCCGCAGACTTACATCGGTATAAAGCTCTCTGTAAAGCCGTTCCCTCAGATGTCTTGAGGTAACATATTTGCCCTCGGTACCTGCAAATGGACTGTCATTTACATTAAAATACATGGCTATGGTAGGCTCCGATATCTTCTGGAAGGGGATGGGGGACGGATCATCCACGGAGCATATTGTATCCCCGATATGAATATCCGGTATGCCGGATATAGCTACAATTGAGCCAACCGTTGCCTGGTCCACCTCAACCTTTTTAAGGCCGTCAAACTCATAGAGCTTGCTTATCTTAACCCTGGACGAGGTATCCGGATTATGGGCATTGACAATAAAGACATCCTGATTAACCCGGATGGTGCCGTTATCCACCTTGCCTATTCCGATTCTCCCGACATACTCGTTATAGTCAATCGTACTGATCAGAACCTGTGTGCCACGGTCAGGGTCACCCTCCGGTGCCGGAATGTAATTAATTATTGTATCAAAGAGAGGAGTCATATCGACTGATTGCTCCTCAAGCGAAAGCTTTGCATAACCGCCCTTTGCCGATGCGAAAACAAAGGGGCAATCCAGCTGTTCATCACTGGCATCCAGCTCCAAAAGCAGCTCCAGAACCTCATCCACCACCTGCGTGGGTCTGGCCTCGGGCCTGTCAATCTTATTAATGCAAACAATTACCGGATGGGACAGCTCCAGCGCCTTTTTCAGTACAAACTTAGTCTGGGGCATAGGGCCTTCAAAGGCATCCACCACCAGAATTACCCCATTGACCATCTTAAGTACCCGCTCAACCTCTCCGCCAAAATCAGCATGACCGGGAGTATCTATTATATTTATTTTAATGCCATTGTAGCTGACAGCAGTATTTTTTGATAAAATAGTTATACCACGTTCACGCTCAAGAGCATTGGAGTCCATGACTCTTTCTACAATCTTTTGGTTGGAGCGAAATACGCCACTTTGCTTCAGGAGCTCATCCACCAGTGTGGTTTTTCCATGATCAACGTGGGCAATTATGGCTATATTCCTGACATCCTCTCGTTTCATAATACTTAACCAAGCCTTTCTGTATCAGCCTTTGTTCGTTGGCTGTAAATTAAATCTCTTATCTACAGTACAATAGAAAACGGAAGAGTTTACTATTGAAATATATCAGATATCGGAAAACCTCCTGCTTTGAAAAAAGCTTTATTATTGTAGCACACCCTTATATTAAAAACAATCGTTCTTTAGAAAAAATTCATAAAATACCAGACTGTTTTTGTATAAACTAACAAAAATTAGGAAAACATAAAAAATAATTGAATTTGGGACTTCTAAAATTTGGAAAAATAGCATATATTTTTATCATAGGTGAATTTTTGCTGTTTTTATTACCGCACATAACTGCATCATGGTTAGACTCAGGAAATATACAGACTTACGGTGGCGTCTGCCCGGTAATGGCACCGATAAGTCACGCTTGTTAAGCGGAACAGAGAAATTTACCCTACAATTAAAGCTAATAGGTGTTATACGCCTGAAAGGAAGGGAGAGGTACGATATGGCCGATAAAGTGTTTGATAACAATCAAGTAAGTATTGCAGGAGAAATTGCCACTGATTTTACCTTTAGTCATGAAGTATTCGGAGAAGGCTTTTATATGCTGGATGTGATTGTAAGCCGCTTGAGCAATGCAAGTGATATAATACCGGTTATGGTCTCCGAAAGACTCATTGATGTAAAAAAGGATTACAAGGGCAAGCTGGTAGAGGTTATTGGACAGTTCAGATCGTATAATCGTCATGAGGAAAACAAGAATAAGCTGGTACTGTCGGTATTTGCGCGGGACATCAGAATTGTAGATGAAATCTCTGAGAATTTCAAACCAAACTATATTTTCCTGGATGGATATGTTTGCAAGCCGCCGGTCTATCGTAAAACCCCGCTGGGACGAGAGATAGCGGATGTGCTGCTGGCTGTTAACCGTCCTTATGGCAAATCGGACTATATCCCCTGCATTTGCTGGGGACGTAATGCCAGATATGCCGAAACCTTCAGTGTAGGCGGTCATGTGCAGCTGTGGGGCCGTATCCAAAGCAGGGAATATCAGAAGAAAATCAATGAAAATGAATTCGAAAAAAGGATTGCTTATGAGGTTAGTGTGAGCAAGCTGGAATATCTGGATGAATCATAATGGTATGGCGGTTTGTTGATATAAATTGCATTTTAAAGCACTGCATTATAAGGTAAATGCCCAATGCAGTGCTTTATAATTCAGAACTTCTATAGAATAAGAATTTCTATAGAATAAGAATTTGAAACATCTATAGAATATCTATAGAATAGATAAGATAAAATTTAAGACTTCTATAGGAAAAAATTCTATAGGATAAAAATATATTGACAGTATATAACATCAATGGTAATATAAGAATACGAATAATCGGAAACTGAATATATTGCTTATGGTAGAGGAGCACTATTTATTAGTAGCTGCAGGATATCTCAGGGGATAGACGAATGCAGTGAAAGGAAATGGTGCCGAAGTGGCAATAGACCCTGATTTATTGCTGCTGGGTGTATGGTTAAGAGCCATGCAACTGTCATCAAAGTAATTTGATGGAGAGCTGCCTAAAGAATATTATTACGCAGGAGCATGATCTTCATGAAGCATGCCCTCCTGATTTATTCTTTGGTGTCGACTCTTAGTGTCGACATTTTTTATTAAGTAGGTAAAATACTCCGGTTTTCCTATTTAATAAAAAGCCTTCCTGGCAGGATGCGTACCCACTGCGCATAAAGAACTTTACAGAAGCTCCAAAGGGCTTCGGGGGTTCTTGGGTATTTACCGACATAGCTTACGCGTCTGTGCAAAGCGAGCTTATAGAATAAGCAACACATAAATCTATGGATTGTAATCACTGCAAGTCTTCTGTGCGGTGAAGAAGGAAGCTTATCGCAGGCTCTGTTTCTGTACTCCCCCTCTTAGCAGTAGTTCATTGATTTACCCAAGCATGATTTCCGAAAAATCTGGTCACAGATCACAAAAAGGCTTAGAATGGTATCAGAATAATAGCCAGTAATAATTCATAATTAAATTTGAAGGAGCAGGAGGAAGATAAGATGGCAGTTTTTACAGGAGCAGGCGTTGCTATTATTACACCCTTTACAGAGAATAACCAGGTAAATTATGAGGAGCTTGGTAATCTAATCGAATACCAAATTGCGGAGGGAACCGACGCGATCATAGTTTGCGGTACCACCGGTGAGGCATCCACCCTTACCCATGAGGAGCATCTGGAATGCATCCGATATACTGTGGATAAGGTGGCTAAAAGAATCCCAGTTGTGGCAGGTACAGGCTCCAATTGCACGGAAACAGCTATTTATTTATCGCAGGAAGCGCAAAAATTTGGCGCTGACGCTTTACTGGTAGTTTCACCCTATTATAACAAGGCCACACAAAAGGGGCTGGAGGAGCATTTTACCGCTGTGGCAAAATCCGTTGATATACCGCTGATTCTTTACAATATCCCGAGCAGGACCGGCTGCAATATTCTACCACGGACTATAGCAAACCTCTTTAAAAATGTGGATAATATAGTCGGTGTAAAGGAAGCCTGCGGGGATGTCGCACAGGTGGCCGAAATGATGCAGCTTACAAATGGCGAGATTGATTTATACTCCGGCAATGATGATATAATAGTACCGATTATGTCACTGGGAGGCAAGGGGGTTATATCTGTATTGTCCAATATTGCCCCTGGACCAACACATGATATGGTATACAGGTACCTTGAAGGTGATGTTGCTGGAAGCCTTAATCTTCAGCTTAAGTATTTCCCCTTAATCAAGGCTCTGTTTTGCGAGGTCAATCCTATACCGGTAAAGAAGGCCATGCAGCTGATGGGCTTTAATCCCGGACATTTGCGGATGCCTCTTACCGAGATGGAGCCTGCCAATACCCAGCGTCTGATTAATGAAATGAAGGCTGTTGGTATTAAAATTGCAGAATAAGATATTACTAATATCAGCTTATACTATTGGATTATGAAAGGCAGGATAAAGATATGACAAGAATCATTCTGGCCGGATGCAATGGCAAGATGGGGCAGGTAATCACCGATATCCTTAAAGAGGATGAAAAAGCGGTTATAGTTGCCGGAATTGACATAAAGCAAAACATTATCAATACCTATCCCGTATTTCAGAATTTTTCAAAATGCAATGTAGATGCAGATGTAATTGTAGATTTCAGCTCGCCGGCCGCTTTGGAGGATATGCTTAAGTATGCTGTCAAAAACAGAATCGGTTGTGTCCTTTGCACAACAGGTTACAGTCAGGAGCAGCTGAAGCTGATTAGTGAAGCAGCTCAAAGGATACCCATACTTAGATCAGCCAATATGTCTATGGGAATTAACCTGATATCGAAGCTTTTGAAGGCTGCCGCACCGGTTCTGGCGGATGCGGGCTTTGATATCGAGATTGTAGAAAAGCATCACAACAGAAAGCTTGATGCCCCGTCAGGTACTGCCCTTGCTCTGGCTGACGTAATTAATGAAAGCCTGGACAGCAGATACACATATAAATTTGACCGATCCAGCGAACGGGCTTCAAGAAGCAAATCGGAAATCGGTATCTTTGCTGTCAGAGGCGGCACAATTGTAGGAGAGCATGAAATAATATTTGCAGGTACGGATGAGGTTATAGAAATAAAGCATACCGCCTATTCCAAAGCCATATTTGCCAAGGGGGCAATCCAGGCTGCCAAGTATCTGCCCGGCAAGAGTGCCGGCCTTTATACAATGAGCGATATTATGGATTAAGGAATATATGTTAATCTTGTAGGACAACGGAATATATGTTATCATGTCAAGTGGGTTGTTATGGCAGCCCGCTTGTTTTTCTGTACAATACATTATTCTGAAGGCCATTAATAATTTATTTATAATGAATGCTTCAGAGCCATGCTTATCAAAAATTATCAGTAGTTGTTCACAAAATTTTCGTAATCTTATTGTATCATTAACATGAATTGCATGCGTTATCTAAAAAGAATTATAGTTACATCTTTATTATAAAAGAATAGGAGGAAGAAGGTTTTGGTTGAGGTAAAAAATTTATCAAAACGATACGGCGATCATCTGGCTGTTGATAATCTTTCTTTTACCGTGGACAAGGGCCAGATTCTTGGTTTTCTGGGACCCAACGGTGCAGGAAAGAGTACCACAATGAATATAATCACAGGATATATCTCGGCTACGGAGGGTTCGGTAAAAATTAACGGAGTAGATATTTTTGATGAGCCCGAGGAAGTAAAAAAAATGATAGGCTATCTGCCCGAGTTTCCGCCCCTCTATCCTGACATGACTGTCAAAGAGTATCTGTATTTCGTTGCTGACCTGAAGAAGGTTGAAAAGAAAAAAAGAAAACAGATGATAGCGGATATTATGGAGGCCACAAAGATTACACCTATGGCGGACAGGTTAATCAAGCATCTGTCAAAGGGCTATAAGCAAAGAGTTGGTCTTGCCCAGGCAATAATGGGCTATCCGGAACTCATCATACTGGATGAGCCGACTGTGGGCCTTGATCCCAAGCAGATTATAGAAATGAGAGAGCTTATTAAGGATTTAAGCAAGAACCATACAGTAATCCTAAGCTCCCATATTATGCAGGAGGTTAGCGCCGTCTGTGATACGGTAATGATTATTGACAAAGGCAAGCTGATAATCAGTGACAAGCCTGAAAACCTGAGCACCCGTCTGGGAGCAACGGGAGGACTGCGGCTGTCGGTAAAGGGCGACAAGAAGGTCATTTTCGAAGCCTTAAAGAGCGTAAGCCGTATAAACAAGATAGTAAGACATGCATATGTTAATCCCGGAGTTGTTGAGCTCACCGTTTATTGTAACGAAAATGAAGATATTCGTGAAGAGGTCTTCTATGCTCTCGTTAAGGCCAATACACCGATTCTTGAGATGCAGTCGCTGCGCATGAGCCTCGAGGACATATTCCTTAAGGTGACATCCAGCTCAAAGCATAGCTCCCTACAGGAGGCAGACGGTAATGATGCTGAAGAGAGCGTAGAGAAGGAGGTAAGTAGCAATGCTGGCGATATATAAAAAAGAGCTTAGATCATATTTTAATTCAATGATAGGATATGTTTTTATGGCATTTTTCCTGCTCATTATCGGCGTTTATTATTTCTTCAATAATTTGATGTATCATCTGGCAAATTTTGAATATACCCTGTCCTTAATAAGCTTTATATTTATTTTGCTGATACCCTTGCTTACAATGCGCCTGATGGCTGAGGAAAACAAGCAAAAGACCGATCAGCTGCTTTATACCGCACCTGTAACGGCAACCGCAATTGTTGCAGGCAAGTTCCTGGCGGTATTGACGATACTTTCAATGGTTATGGGAATTACCTGCTTTTATCCGTTGATTTTGTCAAGATACGGTGATGTACAGCTGTCAAGCGCTTATGCCGGAATAGGAGCATTTTTGCTGCTGGGAGCTGCTTATCTGTCCATGGGCCTGTTCATCTCTTCCCTGACAGACAGCCAGGTGGTGGCAGCAGTTATATCATTCGTTGTATTCCTCTTTACGGTATTGATGGACGGAATAGCAGGCATGTTCTCATCCGACAATAAAACAGCCGTTATAGTATTTTCTGTAATTTTAGTTCTGATTTGTATCATGCTGTATAAAATGATGCACAACCTGACCGTCGCCATCGGTGTGGGAGTAGTTTGCGAGGCTGTCCTTTTGACACTTTTCTTTACAAATCCCACCCTGTTTGATGGCTCTGTACGCAAGGTGTTTTCCTGGTTGTCTGTTAATACCAGATATGACAATTTTACTATAGGCGTATTTGATCTTTCAGCGATAGTTTACTATATCAGCTTCACGGTTTTATTTAATTTCCTGACTGTCCAGGTAATTAAGAAGAAGAGATGGAGCTAAGGAATCAGGGAAAGGAGATGATAAAAATGTCAGATAAGAAAAGTGTTTTTGAAAAAATCAAGGCTTCCTTTTCCGGAAGAAAATTCCGCAGCGGCGCCTATGCTTCTGTTCTGTCCGTTGTGGTAATTGTAATCCTGCTGGTGGTAAATCTTATTGTTACCAAGATGGATATAGAATTTGACCTGACAGCCAGCTCCAAATATTCTATAACACAAACAACAAAGGATATACTTAAGGAGCTTAATGATGACATAACAATTTATTACATGGTCCAGCAGGGCTATGAAATGGATGAGCTTGAAAAAATAGCCCAGCAGTTTGACAAGCTGTCAAACAAGGTGGAACTGGTTTATAAGGACCCGGTTTTATATCCGGGCTTTGGGTCCGATCTTGTCGATGATGAAATCACCCAAAACAGCTTTATCGTTGTAAACAACAGCAATAAGAGGGCAAAATATGTAGATTATTCGGATATGATTATCCAGGAATTCGATTATCAGTACATTACCTATAGAACAACAGGAACCGATGCGGAAGGAAAGCTAACATCCGCCATCCTCTATGTCACCAATGAAGAGCTGCCGAATGTATATGTTGTACAGGGGCATCAGGTGGCTGAAATTCCCGAGACCTTCAGTGAAGCTTTGGATAAGATGAATGTGACAATGCAGACAATTGACCTCCTGACGGTAGAAAAAATACCGGAAGACTGTGATATCTTATATCTCAATGCTCCCAAAGCTGACTTAAATGAAGAAGAAACCAAGATGATAAAGGATTATCTGGCAGCAGGCGGGAACATGATTATAATAGTCGATTATAAATCCTACGGCCTGACCAATGTTATGTCCATTCTTGATTATTATGGCATTGAAATGGCAAATGGAATGGTTCTGGAGGCGGACAGGAATATGATGATGTTTAACTATCCGCACTATCTGCTTCCGAAAATTCAAAGCCATGAGATTACCTTGAAGGCTGTTGAAAGCTCCTTGCCTGTGTATATGCCTTATTCATCAGGTCTTGTAACTGCAGATACCAAAAGAAGCACATTAACAATTTCTCCTTTGCTGTCCACCTCGGATTCTGCATATTCCAAGACAAATCTGCAAAGCGATACTGTGGCCAAGGAGGAAACGGATATAGATGGGCCCTTCTATCTGGGCATATTGTCCACGGACTCGTATAAGGGAGTAACCTCTAACCTTATGGTATTCTCATCTGAATTTACCTTTGCCCAGGAGACTTCAGGATATGCCAACAACGATTTGCTGGCAGGAACAATAGGATATTTAATCGGTGATACCAGCACCACAGTGTCAATACCGGCCAAAACCTATGGGGAAACCTTTATTTACATGACTCCCAGACATAGTATTATATGGGGCGTAATATCTGCGCTTGGTATACCGATTCTTATCTTTGTTGCCGGAGCTGTCATATGCCTGAGGAGGAGGAAAAAATAATGTCAAAAAGGAAGAGGAAGAACTTAATCACACTGGGACTCCTTCTTGTAGCATTAGCCGTATTGTGTGGTGTGTACTTCTGGTATAGTGACAGGGCAAAGAAAAAGCAGGAGCAGGAGGAAACACCGAAAATAGATTTGATTGATATAGATACCGAGCAAATCAGCTCAATGCATTATGTAAAGGATGATGCCGATATCATCCTGGTTAAGCAGGACGATGTCTGGATATCCCAAAGCGAACCTGACAGGCCTATCAAGCAAAGCAATGTAACCAATATTCTTAATGCAATAAAAAGCATAAAGGCCGACCGGATAGTTACTGAGAACCCTGATAATCTTGCCGATTTCGGACTTGAAAAGCCCGAAGCCTTGCTGGAGGTTAATCTAAAGGATGGCAGCACAGTGACAATAAAGGTTGGTATTGAGGTCATCCATTCCCAGGGCTATTACGGAATGGTAAACAACGACGGAAAGGTATACCAGTTGAGCAAGGATCTAGGCCTGGCTATGCGATATGACAATACCGACATGACAGAGCTTGAGGATACTCCTGATATTGAATCAGCCAATGTTACCTATATTAAGGTTGCCTATAAAAACGGGACCGAATACGAGCTTAAGAAGTATGACGAAAAGATTTACAGCAACGCAGGCAACACCTTATGTCCATGGAAGGTTCTTAAGCCGTACGGCAAGGAATATGGGGCGGATGCGGAAAAGATGCAGGAGCTGCAGGGATTTTATGCCGGTATCAGTTATCTGGCCTGTGTAGATTACAAGGCTGAGGATCTTGCCAAATATGGCCTTGAGGATCCCGAGTATGTTGTACATGTAGGCTATAATGTGGCCCGAACAGAAAAGCTTGACAAGCCGGAGAAGGATCCTGCGACAGATCAGCTGATTACAGAAAAAACCTATTATGATCCCCATGAATATAAGCTCTACATCGGAAATAAGAATGAGGATGGTAATTACTATGTTATAATGGAGGGCTCAAAGGCGGTTCATACCATGGACGACAACAGAATAGACAGGATGATTAACATAGATCCCTTCAGTCTGTTGGACGCTTATGTGATGATGCCTAATATTTCCGAGGTTGACAGAATAGAGGTTATGACAGCCGGAAAAAGCTATGATATGGAGATAAAGCGCAGGACCGAAAAGGATGATAAAGGCGAGGAAAAGACTGTTTCAAGCTATTTCTTTAATGGTGAGGAAGTAGAGGAAAAGCCCTTCAAAACCATGTACCAGGTTATGATATCCACCCAATACGATTCTGAAATCAAGGAGGAAATCAGTCTGGAGGGAGTGGAACCGGTTCTTAGCATGAGCTTCCATCTCTTTGGTGATGGGGAAGGAACATATTCGGTTGATTTTTATCCTTACAATGATAGCTTCAATATTATCAAGAAGCCTGACGGATTAACCTTCTTTGCAGACAAGAGAAGAGTTGACGCAGTAATAGAATCAGTAACAACATTTACAGGCAAGACAAGCGAATAAAAAGAGATTTCAGCCCATGCAGCTGAGTCCCAGCAAAATACCAAGCCGGAGGATTAGTACACAGGATAAAAGCTTAGTGTTATAATTCCTCCGGCTTGCTTTATTCATATGGTATTCCTGAGTTCCTTAATTCTCACGCAGCATCATTCTTATGTATTAGAAAAAGCCTTTTATGGTAATGGATATAAAAGGCTAAAATTTTCATTATTAATAATACAGAACTTGTACGAATATTACAGAAGCTTGAATAATATATTAGCATAGGATATATTGGCATGGGAAGCCAAAAGCAAATGTGGTACGGAAATGAGGATAAGAATGGATATAAAAAGAAAGCTTATATTAATCGGAATATGCCTTGGAATTATAATAGTTGTCTTTACGGTTAATGTTATTATGAAAATGAAATCGGATAAGGACAGGGTCGAGCAGGATGGGCAAAATGAGGCTGTTATTAGCAGAGCGCAGGCTTACCATATGCTCTCTTACCTTGGCTACAACAAGGAAAAAAGGGATTCCTTAAGCTTTGAGATTGTCTATTCCGACCCGGCCATGTCGGGCTGGTATGACAGCTATGTAAATGCAGTCTATAATATGGGCCTGATTGAAAATGAGATAAAGACGGATCCCAGGGAAGCATTAAGCTACGGTGCCTGCAAGGAGCTGATTGATAGGCTGATTATCAAAAATCCCTCCTTTCAGGCGGCATATGAGGAGCTGACCTTTGATTTTTCAAAAGCGGATAAGAATATGCGGCCGGAGGATTTCCTGCAGCTTTATGAGGCCTTGTGTGACTGTCTGCCGGAGGGAGAAGATAAGCCAACCTATATGAGCCTTCTTGTACTGGGAAGGGAGCTGAGCGAGGACGGCCGTGACAGGATGGTAACGGATTCCGGCAAATATTATTACCGCGACGCCCAAAACTATATGGATTATTTCACTGATGCCGATAAGGAGGAAGCAGACGGCCGGGATGTCGGTAAAACAGCAATAGGTGAGAATTTTTTTGATGACTTTATGGACAAGGCAATAAAGGTTTTGGCCTGTGATAATGAAATAATTTATATCAAGGGTCTGTCTGATGATGAGATAGTATTATACAATGTCTGGATCAAGAAGGGTGAAGGAACCCTGGTGGATACCTTCGTAAATGGGCTTCACAAAAGCTTTCAGGCAAGGCTGAAGCTGTCAAATAAAATAGAAAAGGTAATTGGTGATCTGACAATAAAAAATCAGAAAATAGCCCAGATAAGTGTCAAGCCGGATATGATTCGGGGCAAGGTACTTAGGACTACGGATAGCTTTATAGAGCTGGAGGGCTATGGCGAGCTGCCTGTAGATAAGCATATGAAAATATACAAGCTGTATGGTACTCTTTCCGTGGAGCCCACCAGCAGCATCCTTGTGGGCTATGAGAATACCAATTTTATTGTATCCCAGGGTAAGATAAGTGCAGCCCTGATCACTGAAAGCATAAAGGCTGAAAATATCAGAGTATTGATACAGACTACAGATTACAAGAGTATCTATCATGATAAGATTGAATTAACGGCAACAGGTGACTTTGCCGTAAGCAGTGATGAGGGCAATCAAATTTATCGGGCCGGTGATGTGGTTGCCATCAATACGGATGATGAGCGGCTGGCGGGAGAAAGAATTACCGTAAAAGGTCTTTCGGATGATGTAAAGATACAGCTTTTAAGCGTAGAGAGAAAGAGCGGCAATCCAAACTACAGGGGTATCATGGAGATCTCCAGGGGAGATGGGGGCCTGCTGCTGATTAATGAATTGCCTCTTGAAGAGTATCTATATGCCGTAATCCCCAGCGAGATGCCCACCAGCTATGGACAGGAAGCCTTAAAGGCGCAGACTGTATGTGCCAGAAGCTATGCCTACAAGCATTTATTAGCCAACAGTCTGAGCGGATATGGAGCCCATGTAAATGACAGCTCAGCCTTCCAAGTTTATAACAACCTTCCGGAGAATGAGGACTCAATCCTTGCTGTCAAGGATACATATGGCAAGGTAATAATGCATGATGGAGATGTAATCAATGCATATTACTTTTCCACTTCCTGTGGCCATACGGCAGGCTCTGCAAGTGTCTGGGGCGCAAATATAGACTTTCCCTACCTTGAGGCTAAGCTTTTAGTTGATGACAGCGCAGATATGGACAAAGAAAAGTACGAGGATTTATCCTCGGAGGACAGCTTCAGAAGCTTTATAAATGACGAAAGCCTGGTCACATATGACAGCAGCTTTAACTGGTACCGGTGGAAGACAACAATGAGCGTGGAAAATATCAAAAAGGTTGTGGAAGAGGCTCTCGCAGCAAGATATAATGCCAATCCAAATTTAATACTTACCATGACAAAGCCTGCAAAGAACGGGGAGGAGGCTGTATTTGAAAGCATACCGGTTAATTCAATCGGTGACATTCGGGATGTAAGGGTTGCCGCCAGGGACAAAAGCGGAATAGTGACCGAGCTGATACTGGAAGGAAGCGAAAGAACGATAAAGGCAATTAAGGAATATAATATAAGGGCGCTTTTGGCACCCATCTATGATATTCTGACAAGGCTTGACGGCAGTGAGGTTGTAAATATGAAGGTGCTGCCAAGTGCCTTCTTCATCGTTGACAAGATTACAGAGGATGGAAAGTTGACCCACATCACCGTCAGCGGAGGCGGCTATGGCCATGGCGTAGGTATGAGCCAGAACGGGGTTAAGGCCCTGGCCGACAGCGGCAAGGATTATGAGAATATAATATCCTATTTCTATAAGGATATTGAACTGGGCTTTATATATGAGTAGAAAATACGATTATGCTATTTATGGCTATTAATTAAAATCTGCTTAACCTTTTGCTTGAAATCCTCGTTGTCAAACAAAAGGTTAAATTCCGCACCAATAAAGAGAATGTACATCAAAAAGTACATCCACAGCATAAACAGGACGATGGCGGTCAGGCTTCCGTACATTGATGCATAATCGGAGAAGTTGTCAATATAATATGAAAAGGCATAGGAAAAGCCCATCCAGCCGGCGGCACATATCATTGCTCCGGGAAGCTCATTCATTACCTTTGCCTTTCTGTTGGGTATAACGACATAAATAACCAGGAAGAAAAGAATCAAGATAAGAAATCCTATAATGGTTCTCAGGCTGATAATAACCAGGGCTGTATCCATGACGGAGGGCAGCTTCTGCTTAATCCAGACATATAGCCTGTTTCCGAACACAAACAGGCCCATGGTCAAAATTATTGTAACTGCAAAGGCGAGAGTGTAAAAGGCTGAGATTATTCGCAAATGCAGATAATGGCGGGTTTCTTCAATATCATATACTGCGTTAAGCCCCTTCATTATAGCCAGAAATCCTTTTCCGGCTGACCAAAGTGTCGTTATAGCGGTCAGGGAGATTAAGGTACCGGAGTTTCTGGTGTGGTAAATCTGGTCAATTATTGTTACCATAAAAGGATTGACCGCAGTGGGGAAAATCTGAGTAAAAAGCTTCAGCATATCGCTTTCTTCTATGCTGGTGTACTTTATCATGCTTAAAAGAAGCATTACAAAGGGAAAGAATGATATAATTATAAAGAAGGCAGCCTGCGCTGAAAAGGCTGAAATGTGCTCATCCCTGATTTTTTTGGAGAATAAACCAATCAACTGAAAAAGTGCCTTTATCATCACAAACACCAAGCCTTTCTGCAGAGCCTGCAGCCTGCCTGTATACATCCTGATATTCTGGACATATCCAGGTATAAAAATTGAAGGGATCTCGGCCATATTCAATACGGCCGGGCTGGCAACAGGCTATAAGACTCAATATATTATATGTAGTATCTAATATTACTATCCATACATAATTCGGTCGGCTATACAGGTGTAATGACAGCCTGTATAGCTTATTTTATTATAGCAAATAATCCGGTAAAAAAAACAAGATAATTTTTTTAATTCTTATTGAAATACTTGATTTTTCATGCTTTTATAGTATTATTGTATATGAAAGCTATTTTTACTAAAATTTTTCAAATTAATTATCCGATTATTGAGGTACAATCTCTTTTATGATAAAAAACGGGGGCGGATGCCATGATTAATTTTGATGAGGAAATCGAAAAGTTCCAGCCCAGCCTTGAAATTGAGCAGGCTGAAGATGTTATAACGAATAATGACCTGATTGATGCAACTGATATAATCAAAGATCTTTTAAAAGAAAAAAGGATTAATAGCAATAATTAATTATTGCAGCAGTTTGCAAGCTGTGAGGAAAGGCACGGTTGTATTATGATATGCCCGAATTGCGAAAGTAACGTATCGGAAAAAAGAAAGCGCTGTGAACGCTGCGGAACTGATTTGCAGATATATAAAAAGATATACAGAAGCTCCAATTTGTATTACAATAACGGTTTGGCAAGGGCTAAGGTTCGCGATTTGTCCGGAGCGGTTATTGCCTTGCGCAAAAGTCTTGAATTAAACAAATTCAATACCAACGCCAGAAATCTGCTGGGATTGGTATACTACGAGATGGGAGAGACAGTTGCAGCGCTTAGCGAATGGGTTATCAGCAGGCATTTTCAGCCGGTTGATAACGAGGCTAATGAATATATCAACAGAGTCCAGTCAAATTTAACAAAACTGGATTCCTTAAATCAGGCAATAAAGAGATATAATACTGCGCTAAATTATGCAAAGCAGAAAAGTGACGATTTGGCTATAATCCAGCTGAAAAAGGTAGTGACCCTTAATCCAAATTTCATAAGGGCTTATCAGCTTCTGGCCTTACTGCTGATGAAAAGCGGTGAGAAGGAAAGGGCCAGAAGATATCTGCAAAGGGCTGTGAGGATAGATGTCAACAATACAACAACATTAAGATATTTAAAGGAGCTTGAGGAGGCTAATGCGGCAGGCAAGGATGTGGAAGCGTCTAATGAGACCGACACAGGCTCCAGGGCTTCTATTATGCCACTTAGCTCCTACAGGGAGGACAAGCCCAATATTATGGCCTTTGTCAACCTTGTCATTGGAGTGCTGATCGGCATAGCAGTCACTGCAGTTCTTATAATTCCTACAATCAAGAAGAACCAGACGGTTGATGACAAGCAGGATATTGATATATCCTACAGCATAGCACAGCTGGAGGAGAAGGAAAGACAGGTAAAGTCCCTTTTAGGTGAGATAGAGGAGCTTGAGCAGACTAATGAACAGCTTCGAGCTAAGCTTGACAGTATTGTAATTCCGGAGGATAAAACAATTTATTATACCCCTCTTTTTAATGCTGCCAATGCCTATATGACGGAAATGACAAAGACGGAGAGAAATCGTGATTATGGCATGCTGGCGGACATGCTCAGCTCGATAGATGAAAGTAAGCTGGACAAGGAAGCGGCAGTTAAGCTGCTTGCACAGATGAAGGAGGCCACATATCCCAAGGCTGCCAGGCAATATTACAAGAGTGGCTATTCCTACTACAGTGACGGCAAATATAACGAGGCTTTAGTTGATCTGAAAAAAGCTATGGACTATGATCCTAGTGATGTGGATGCTGTTTATTTCCTTGCAAGATCCTATCATCGTATGGATGACAAAGATAATGCAGCCGTTTACTACAGTATTGTAGTGACCGATTTTCCCGACTCATCCAGAGCTTCGGATGCTGCAAGGTATCTATCTCAGGTTCAGCAGTAATAAATATTTAATCTAAATTACCTATGACAAAAATACTAAGAGACGTGAATGATAAATGGCTTAAATCAGCCGCTTCATTCGCGTCTTTCTTTTTGTCCTACAGACGCTTAATCAAGATCAAATTGGTTGGAGGAGGCATAATGATGCAAAATGGCACAGGAAATAGCAGAAGTAAATTTAGCGGAGAGGAGGATGTTGTATACGAGGTATATCAAAGATGTCTGATAATCAGGCTTAATGGAGAGCTGGATCATCATAATGCCGTCAGGATAAGGGAGGAAGCCGACAAACTGATAGACCGCAAAAACATTAAGCATATAATATTTGACTTTACAGCCACAAGCTTTATGGACAGCGCAGGTATCGGCGTGATAATGGGCAGATATCGTAAGGTTATTTTTATAGGTGGAAAGATTGCTGTTGCAGGTGTAAACATGGCTGTTGACAGGATATTAAAGATATCAGGTTTATATAAGATAATTGAAAAATTTGATAATGTAGAGGCTGCACTGAAAGCCATGCAAAGATAAGCCTGTATTGCAAATTACTTTCGGAGGAAAGTGTAATGAAGCTAATCTGGTAATAAGAAAGGGGATAAATAATAAACATGAGTGACAAAAATGAAATGGTTTTGGAATTTGACAGCAAATCGCAGAATGAAAGCTTTGCCAGGACTGTCGTTGCAGCCTTTGCAGCCCAGCTGGATCCTACCATTGAAGAGCTTGCAGATATTAAAACGGCGGTTTCGGAAGCAGTAACCAATTCGATTATTCATGGATACTGTGACAAGCCGGGCAAAATCAGAATGCATTGTATCCTGGAAAACGGTGAGATAATGGTGGAGGTTATAGATGAAGGAGTGGGTATAGAAAATATAGCAAAGGCAATGGAGCCTTTGTATACAAGCCGGCCTGAGCTGGAAAGGTCGGGCATGGGATTTTCATTTATGGAGGCCTTTATGGACAGCCTGGAGGTTAAATCGGAGCTTGGAAAGGGAACAACGGTAATTATGAAAAAGAGGATAGGCAAATACCAAAGCAGGTAGGCATTAGGTACATACAATCAAGGAAGGAGCGAGGCTTTGTGTGGATACGATTGAACTTATAAAGCGATCTAAGGAGGGTGATAAGGAAGCCAGAAATCAGATAGTAACTGAAAATATCGGTCTGGTATGGAGCATTGTAAGAAGATTTGCGGGTAGAGGACATGAAATGGAGGATTTGTTCCAGATTGGCAGCATAGGACTGATCAAGGCAATAGACAAATTTGATATATCCTATGATGTTAAGTTCTCCACCTATGCGGTGCCAATGATAACAGGTGAAATAAAAAGATTTCTCAGGGATGACGGTATGCTCAAGGTAAGCAGATCCCTTAAGGAAATCGCTGTTAAAATCAAGGGCTTAAGAGAAAAATATTCAAATCTATATGGCAGAGATCCTACAATAGATGAGCTTGTAGATGAACTGGGAGTAGAAAAGGAAGATATACTGATGGCTCTTGAAACAGGAGCCGAAGTGGAATCGTTGTACAAGACAATTTACCAGGGGGACGGCAGTCCCATATACCTTATTGATAAGCTGGCAGAAACAAAGGATGAAAGCGAAAATATAGTAGATAAGCTTGCATTAAGGGAAATAATTGCTTCACTTGATGAGAGGGAGCAGGAAATAATCAAGCTTAGATACTTTAAGGATAGAACACAGACCGATATTGCAAAGGAGCTGGGTATTTCCCAGGTTCAGGTATCAAGAATGGAAAAAAGAATTCTGAAAATAATGAAAGAGAGATTGGGGGCATAAGGAAAAAGACCGATACGCTTTTGTAGAAAATATTACCAGTATAGATGAGACGGCTTTTCACATAATAATAATAGAAAATTTAGTAAAAGAAGGCATCAGAAACTATCTGATGCTTTTTATCGTATAGGAGCTTCCCGAATTTTCCACTGTATCGGATTTTCCTGTACGGTAAAAAGCCTGCCTGAAACACTTGGCATAACGCTAGCAGAAAGGGTGTAAGCTATGACGTTAAAGAAAAAAATTATACTGATTCTTGCCTTTGTTGTGGTTTCGGCCATAATAGCCGTAATATGCATCAGCCTTGCTGCCGGTGGACAAAAAACCGAATATGACGGAACCCTGGTCCGTATGATGGCTGAATATCCGGCAGTAATATAAACAGGAGTAAATGGAGGGAGTTATGGGCAATCAAAAGAAAATTCCGGTATCAAGTATTGTTCATGAACAGGATCTCAGAAAAAGGAATGAGAATTACAAAAAATATGTGGAGGAGAATACACCAAAGAACAGTATTGTTAAAGATACCATCCAGGCCTTCATTGTCGGAGGGATAATATGTACGATAGGTCAGTTCTTTATTTCCTATTATCAGTACCTGGGAGCCGGTGAGGAGGCTGCAAAGGCATATAATTCAATTACACTGGTATTTTTATCGGTTTTATTGACAGGACTGGGAATATATCCAAAGCTGGCCAAGTTTGGAGGAGCAGGGACCCTTGTTCCGATAACCGGCTTTGCCAATTCGGTGGCGGCTCCTGCTGTAGAATATAAGAAGGAGGGCCAGGTATTTGGAATAGGCTGCAAGATTTTCACCATTGCAGGTCCTGTCATTCTTTACGGTATTTTCTCCTCATGGCTTTTGGGCCTGATATATTATATATTGAAGCTGCTTAAGGTAATATAGCAGAATGGGAGCTGTTTGTGCCTTACGATAACTAAAAACTTATTAAGAAAGGTAAGGTTATTAATATGGCAGAACAAAATAGTACAAAAATGGTAGGCAAGCAAAGCATAGTTTTTAATAATCCTCCATTGATTCTGGCAGGCTCCTCAATAGCCGGAAAAAAGGAAGGCGAGGGCCCGCTGGGACATTTGTTTGATACTGTCCAGGAGGACCCCATGGTGGGAAAGGAAAGCTGGGAGGAAGCTGAAAGCGAGCTAATGAAGGAAGCGGCCACTAAGGTGCTGGAGAAGGCAGGTCTGAAAAACAGCGATATCCGTTATCTTATCGGAGGAGATCTGCTGGGACAGCTAATAGCTACATCCTTTGGTGTAGCTGATTTAAATATACCTATATTAGGAATATACGGAGCCTGCTCCACTATGGGAGAGGCCATGGCTCTGGCATCTATACTTGTTGACGGGGGCTTTGCCGACAGGGTACTGGCGATTACATCAAGCCATTTTGCAGGAGCGGAAAAGCAGTTCAGATTCCCGCTGGATTACGGTAATCAAAGGCCATATTCGGCTACATGGACTGTCACAGGCAGCGGAGCTGTGATAATAGTCAATCCGAACCTGCATAAGCCAAATCTCGGAGAAAAGGCGATTGTTGTCAAGGGTGTGACTATTGGCCGGATTGTAGATTATGGTTTGAAGGACTCCATGAATATGGGGGCCTGCATGGCTCCTGCAGCCTTTGAAACAATCAGCGCCAATCTGGAGGATTTGAATGTGGACCCTGATTATTATGACAGGATAATAACCGGTGATTTGGGATATGTGGGCAGAAACATTCTGATTGAATTACTTAAGGAAAAGAATATAGATATCAGCAATAACCATATGGATTGCGGTATCGAGATATTTGACAAGGATAGGCAGGATACCCACGCCGGAGGCAGCGGCTGTGGCTGCTCGGCAATAACCTTTACGGCTTATGTAATGAAGCAGTTAAGGGAGGGGGCGTGGAAACGGGTATTATTCGTACCAACCGGTGCCCTGCTTTCCCAGGTAAGCTTTAATGAAGGAAAAACTGTACCCGGAATAGCCCATGCGGTTATGGTTGAAGCCGTGTAGTCGGGCCGGTTAATCGTGTTGTCAGTTGATTACAGCTTATATGATATAGGTTGAAACAATTAGATATAGTATTAAAAAATTAAGAAAGCAAGAGTTAAGCTTGCAGGCTGGAGACAGCTCATAAGTAATGAAGGCAACAGAAATTTGTATTTTATTATCAGTTCAAAGATTATAATAAAGAGAGGTCTGGTTTTATGGATTATCTTAAGGCTTTTTTGGTCGGTGGTGCAATATGTGCTGTAGTTCAAATTTTACTGGATACCACGAAGCTGATGCCGGGAAGAGTAATGGTGATCCTGGTGGTTACCGGTGCTATTCTGGGTGCCATAGGGGTATATGAACCCTTTGTCAAATGGGCAGGCGCAGGAGCGGGAGTGCCACTCACGGGCTTTGGCAACATGCTTTTTAAGGGTGTCAAGGAGGCGGTTGACAAGGAAGGTTTTCTGGGAATTTTTAAAGGAGGCTTCACCTCCTCGGCGGTCGGTATTTCGGCTGCGCTGATATTCAGCTATATTGCATCATGGTTTTTTGATTCCAAAATGAAATCCTAAGAAAACCTCACTAAAAAACCTCCCTGTCTGATAGTCATATCAACTTAAAAATCAGACAGGGAGGTTTTAATTATTGGAAATCTTTGTGCTGCCTTTATAATCAGGCTAATGGAAATCGTCCTCAGGAATATCTTCCTGCTCTATCATGTTGTTCAAGGACTCTGGATAGATTGTGTCAGGGTAGAAGGGTTCATCCTCATATATTTCCCTGGTCTTGTGGATAGGGCAGCTTATCTTAGGCAGCAGATGTGGAGTATCTGCAGTTATAGCCTTTTCATCCTTTATCAGAAAGACCTCTTCCTTAATTGAGCTGGGCGGACAGTTATCCGTAGCCTTTGCATTTGAGTCGGTGCATATTTTTGCCTTAACATGAACATCACAGGAGTCGGTCGGTTCTGTACCTTTGGCGAAATATTCGACCCGGGCTGTATTGCCGACGGATTTCGAATCACAGAAGCCGCTGACCGCCAGCTTGCCAGACTTTGTACATATTTTGGCTGATACAATGGAGTCAGGCATCGTAAATTCCTTCTTTTCAAGATTCTTTCTTATATGAATCTGCTCCATTATAGTCTTCCATATCTTACGGGGATAGGTTTTATCCGTCTGGCTGCGGTTATTGTCAAAGCCGGACCAGATTGTTGCGGTATAATAAGGGGTGTAGCCGCTGAACCACAGATCGTTATAATCGGATGTGGAACCGGTTTTACCGGCTACAGGCATATCAATTGCGGTAAATTTAAGGTTGGTTCCTGTTCCCTTTTTGATAACATCCTGCATTGCGCTGGTCAGGAGCCATGCCGTAGAAGCCTTCATAACCTGCTCTTTTTTTGGCTTGTTTTCTATCAGTACATTGCCGTTTCTGTCAAGAATTTTGGTATAGAAGATAGGCTTTGTATAAATACCGCCGTTGGCAATGGCTGCATATGCCGCTGTCAATTCCAGATTAGATACACCCTTTGTCAGACCTCCCAAGGCCATAGGCAGATTTATATCTGATACAACACGGCCGTCTTCAAGCTTCTGGGATTCAATAAGAGTAGTAAATCCCAGTTTTAGCAGATAGTCATAGCCCAGCTGAGGGGTGACATCTACCAGTGTTTTAACGGTAACTATATTCATAGAGTCATAAATGGCTTGCCGCAAGGTTGTCAGGCCATTGTACTTTTGTGTGGAAGTCCAGTTGCGAACCTCCTTGTTGGTGCCGGGATAGTAGTACGGACCGGAGTCATCCTTGACACTTGCCAGCGTAAAGCCGGCTGTATCCAGGGCAGGCAGGTAGGTTGACAAGACCTTGAAGGTTGAACCTGGCTGGCGCTGGGTGTTGGTGGCCCTGTTAAGAACACGGTTGCCTCTTTTTTCTCCACGACCGCCTACTATAGCCACAATCTCCCCGGTATGCTGATCCATGACTACAAATGAAGACTGGGGCTGCAAAATCATATCAGCCTTTTCTGCCAGTACCTTGTCGCCAGGCTCCAGCATAGCCTCACGGAAGGCATCAATCTTTTTCTGCATATCCTCTTTATCCAAAAAGAGCATTGAAAACTTGCTGCCATCCTGATCCATATAAAGCTTTTCGGGATCATCGTAGTCTTTATAGAATTTAAGCAAATCATCATTATGATAGTGTATTGTGGAGCCGTCCGCCTTCTGAATAGACAATGCATAGGTCAGCTCCCAGTATGATACTCCCATTTTCGGGAAATATGATTCATCCGAATATATCTCGTCACAGATAGCCTGTATTACCGGATCCTGAGTAGAGTATATTTCCAGGCCTCCACTGTAGAGAAGGTTTGTAGCCTGGGCTTCGGTATAGCCCAGCTCATTCTGGAGATCGTAAATAACCTGCTCGATTAGCTCATCCACGAAATAGGTATAATATCTTGACGGATTCTGCTGGCTATTTATGGTCTGTATACGGGTATATACATCGTCCGCCATGGCGGCATCATATTCTTCCTGGGTACAATAGCCCTGCTCAAGCATCTCCGATAAAATCTCGTCCCGGCGGACCTTGTTGCGTTCAGGATAATTTATAGGGTTATGATATACAGGCAGCTGAGCTATGGCTGCTATAGTAGCAGCTTCCGACAGAGTAAGATCCTTGGCATTTTTGTTGAAATATTTTTTGGCTGCAGTCTGGATACCCAGGCTTCCCGAACCCAGATTTATGGTGTTTAAGTAATACTCCATAATGGTGTCCTTATCAAGCTTGCTCTCCAGCTGTATTGCAAGGTATTGCTCTTGAATCTTGCGCTCCAGCCTGTCGATAAAGTTGGTTTCCATACCGCCGTTGAAAATCTGTGTTTTAAGCAGCTGCTGTGTTATAGTACTGGCTCCCTGCGAAAAATCGCCGGATGTAAGGCCGACAAAGCCGGCTCTGAAAATACCCCGGATGTCTATTCCGCTATGCTCATAAAAACGCTCATCCTCAATACTTATAAAGCAATACTTGATATAATCGGGCAGGTCCTTCAGATATACATATTCCCTGTTGGAGTTGGCAGCTACAAGATATTCGATAATATTGCCTTCCCTGTCCCGAACCTTTGTTGTGTAACCCTGAGGAATGACATCAATCTGTGATATATCCGGAGCACTGTCGATAAGTCCGTTGACGAATCCGAATACCGCATATGAACCAATGATTGCAATGCCCACTATACTGACCACAAAGAGATGAAAAATGGCTATTCGCAACTTTGACACCATGCGGCGGGATGTTGATTTTATGTGCGATAATTTATATTCAATTCCTTTTTTGCTGTAATTCATAGCAACCCATTCCTTTCTTAAATCTTCATAAATTATGAAGATTTATACAGTATGGTTTTACTGCTGCTTTAAAAGCCCTTATTGATATTATTAATCATTAGCCTTTATTCATTCCTATGTAAAGCCTCAGTAGCTTGCCGCCGTAGTATATTATATCAAATCCGGCAAGCAAAATAAAGAAAAATTAAGCAGTTCGGCAATAATGAGCCGGATAAGGGAAAATTATATCATATAGTAAGAATTAATTCGAATAAATTCACAAAAAACAAAATAGTGTATAAAATAATTGGCTGCTGACTACACATTTTGTGAAGATGTGTCGAAATATAACGAACTCCATAAATTGATGCGTTAAATTAAACTTCCAAATTGGAATAAACTGTGTATAATAGAACTTGTCAGTTATTTTTGTTATATTTATGATATGGGGGTATTAAAAATGAAAGAGGCAAAAGTACTTTTTAGCAATGATGTATTGCTGGAGAACGAAAAGGTCATGAAGCTGGACTACAGTCTGATCGAAAGTATTTCGGAGACCGATAAGAGTCCGTACTATGGGGTTAGGGTAACTAAGTATCTGGATGGACAGATTGAGACAGACGAGGTTGCCGGTCTGTCAGCGTCAAGGGAGAAGGTGGTTGGAATTTTAAAAAAGCTGTGTGAATATGAGGTAACACCGATTTCCCTGGTGGAAATACTCGATTGCATTCAAACCATGGAAGATATGGATATCTTGGATGAACTGATAATGCAGGGAGTTTAAGCTTACAGCAGGAGTGCTTCACCGTCAATGATGGTGAAGTACACCTGCTCTGTTATATTTATGGAGGCTGAACCGTTTGTAAGTTCAGTTATTTTTTTTGTCACCATATCGGCTCTTGTGACAGGCACCAGCAATGTCATATTGACAATATCGGTATAGTCACAGGATAGGACGGCAATATTTTCTGTTGCCGCAAAATGCTGCAGCTTGCCTACCAGGTTATAATCGGTTATCACGCTTGTCTTGAAGCCAAGCTGTTTTGTTATTACTTTGCTGTTTTTTAATCCCTCAAGCACAGCACCCTGATAGGCCTTGACAAGTCCGCCGGTACCAAGCAGGGTTCCGCCAAAATAACGGGTAACTACAGCCAAAACATTGGTGAGCCTGTGGGCAAGAAGTATGTCAAGCATGGGCTTGCCAGCGGTTCTGCTGGGTTCACCGTCGTCGGAAAATCTCATTATCGGATTGCCTGTACCCACTATATATGCATAGCAGTTATGGGTGGCATCCCAGTATTTTTTCCTTATGCCTTCTATAATTTCATTTGCAGCATCTTCAGTTTCAACAGGGAACAGGGATGCTATAAACCTGGACTTCTTTACAACTATTTCTCCTGTTGAATTCTCTAATATTGTCACAAATTCATCCTGCATACACACAGCTCTCCTTCTATTAATCCTGCAGCAAAATCATATAGAAACAAGGCAACGAAAATAACGCAGTTATTGCTATTTGCATAGCATATATGGTATCATAAACTTAAAGCATTGGAGGCAATAAATGAAGCTTAAATATATATCATGGATACCTGCAGTTATTGTAATGGTAATTATTTTTTTGTTTTCGGCAAGGCCAGCCGCAAACTCCAACGACAGCAGCAAGACAATAGCTGCACAGGTTTTAAGGCTTTATGAAGATATAACAAATAATGAAATTGATACTAACACCAGAGAAAGCATTATTGACAAGCTCAATCATATAATACGAAAAAGTGCCCATTTTCTTGAATTCGCATTGCTGGCCTGGTGCAGCGGGCTGCACCTTGCGGTGCTAAAGCTTGGCACAGGAAATCTGTTTGCATATGCAACCCTGTTTTCTGCCGCATACGCATTGACGGATGAGATCCATCAGTATTTTGTTCCCGGCAGAAGCTGCCAGTTAACTGATGTCTTGCTGGACTCCTGCGGTGCCGCAACCGGTGCGCTGGTATTTATAATAATGATGCATATAGCTAAAAGGCTGAAAGCGAAAGGAAAAACTAATCCCCTGCTATAAAACGGTTAAGCTCTTTGCTGTATATATAATTTATTGACATCAGCTTTTCTTCTATATGGGAACGGTTTATTTCCTGGTCGCTGCAGAGTTTGTCCAAATCGCTGTATTTATCACGAAGCATAGTATTTACATAGCTCAGCAGTATATTGGGATCTGTGGGTAGTTGCATAATATCGCACCTTTCATTGCTGTCGAAGTTCATAAATAAATTTAAATATCCTGAGGCAATCATAAACTATCCGGAGAAAAAAAGGCTTGCCTAGTCCTGATTGTCTTCGGATTGAGGACAAGGCCATAAAGCCAATGCCTTGCTAAAAGCCTTATCTGCAAGCTGTTCGGATAAAAGGCTTGAATATAATTTAACACAATAGCAATTAACTTACAATCCCAAGATTGACTATGACATTTACGATCACCTATTTATCAGATAAATGAAATTAATGTGGCTATTTGACTGCTAAGAAAGGCGGAGTGCGGAAGTGGACTTGTTTGATTATATGAGAAATGAGGCTATGGAAAAGGGAGCGCCCCTGGCTTCAAGATTAAGGCCTCGGACACTGGATGAAGTAGTGGGACAGCAGCATATTATTGGTAAGGATAAATTATTGTACAGGGCAATAAAGGCTGATAAATTAAGCTCAGTTATTTTCTATGGACCACCTGGTACAGGCAAGACTACTCTTGCCAGGGTTATTGCCAACACTACAAAATCAATATTTACCCAGATTAATGCAACCTCAGCCGGGAAAAAGGATATGGAGGCTGTGATTGAGGAAGCCAAAGGCAATATGGGCCGCTATGGAAAAAGGACTATACTTTTTATAGATGAGATACACCGCTTTAACAAGGGGCAGCAGGATTATCTGCTTCCCTTTGTAGAAGACGGAACGGTTATTTTAATCGGAGCTACAACTGAAAATCCCTACTTTGAGGTTAATTCGGCCCTTATATCAAGATCAATAATATTTGAATTAAAGCCCCTTGAGGCTGAGGATATAAAGACCCTTTTGAAAAGGGCTGCTACCGATAAGGAAAGAGGTATGGGAGCATATGATGTAATGCTTCATGAGGATGCACTGGAATATTTAGCCGACATTTCCAACGGTGACGCCAGAGCTGCCTTAAATGCCCTTGAGCTGGGAGTCCTTACTACACAGCGGTCGGAGGATGGAAAAATCCATATTACATTGGATGTTGCTTCGGAATGTATTCAAAAAAGAGTGCTCAGATACGATAAGAACGGTGACAACCATTATGATACGATATCAGCCTTTATTAAAAGCATGAGAGGTTCGGATCCGGACGCTGCCATATATTATCTGGCAAGAATGCTGTATGCCGGTGAGGATCCGGCCTTTATTGCAAGAAGAATTATGATATGCGCTGCCGAGGATGTATCCAATGCCGATCCCAATGCTCTGGTGGTAGCTACAGCAGCCTCTCTGGCGGTGGAACGTATCGGTATGCCTGAAAGTCAGATAATTTTAGCCCAGGCTGCAGCTTATGTTGCCTGTGCCCCCAAAAGCAATTCTGCAGTAAATGCAATTTCTGAGGCTATGGAGGTCGTAGGCAAAGAAAAGACCGCATCCATACCGTCTTATCTTATGGATGCCCATTATGGCGGCGCATCAAAGCTGGGTCATGGCATAGGCTATCTCTATCCACATAATTATAAAAATAACTATGTTAAGCAGCAATATCTTCCGGATGCTTTGAAGGATCGGACCTTCTACAGATTATCGGACAACGGTTACGAGAAAAAGCTGAAGGAATATTTACAAAGAATAAAGGAAGAGGAATAAATTTATTTTGTCTCCTCGTCCTTCTCCTGCCTGTTATTGTCATCCTTTTTATGAACCCATTTATATACGGTAATAAACCACCATATCATGATAGGTATGACAATTGAGCAAAAAAAGGCTGCAGCAAACAAACCCGGTGTATCCTTTTTTGTGGTGAAGGCAGCCACCAGAAAAACGATGTACAACGACAGTATTAATATAATACCGATAACAGAGGCAATTCGTTTTTTCATATACCTGTACCTTTCATTTATAAGGATTTAAATTAAAAATATTGATAAATATGAAAGACCATGCAATTTATAACTAATTTTATTATACTTATTTACTATGAATTAATTCCAGAATAATTCCATGCAAAATCCATAATTAAGCCGCTACAGCCGGGAATATTCTTTCTGGCTAAACTGATGTGTTTTGCCCGGCTTGAGTAAGGACAGGCTTATGCCTGTGATTATCCTGCGGCCAAAAGTATGAGCATATTGGACATGGCGTAAGCTGATTATGTAAATGGTATGCTGTAATTATATATGTATGCGGCATAAAAATCAAGCGGAGCGTTTCCTGATATTAGCAGGTACTAAGGGGTGGCTCTTTATTTTACAGTAGTCTGTCAGAAAGGCAGGTTTATATATGAAGCTGATTGATTATTGTTATAGCATAACAGGATTGGATTGGAAAAGGCAAGACACTTTGCCGCAAAATAATTTGCAGCTAAGCAATTTACAGCAAAATGATTTGCTGCGAAATGATTGGCAAAACGATTTGCGTCAAAATGATATCGACCATTTGGGTCATCGTATAATGTGTCCCGAGTATTCAATTAACGATGTGGAGGTTAAAACCTTCCCTGTTGAAGAAGCCGAGGACATTTTCATACTGTGCTGGAGGCTTAGTGACAAGGGGCTTTATGCAAATATAAAGCCTTATAAGAAGAATTTTGTATATCATAGCGGCTTTAAGGATGGTGACAGAACCCAGCTGCATACCCATGATTATATCGAGCTGGCA
Source organism: Clostridiales bacterium (assembly GCA_012512855.1). Taxonomy (GTDB): domain Bacteria; phylum Bacillota; class Clostridia; order Lachnospirales; family Lachnospiraceae; genus Mobilitalea. The sequence goes on along the minus strand of JAAZDK010000006.1, from coordinate 2,334 downwards.
TATGTTATCGAAGGTGAGTTTTCACAGCGGATAATGGGCAAGGATGTCCTGTTTAAAAAGGGAGAAATTTGCCTGATTGATAAGAATTGTATCCATCAGGATTTTTTATATGCCAATAACAGCATAATACTGTTTATCGGCCTGGCAAATGCGGCATTTGATGAAGCCATGGTTGACAATATAGAGGAAAGAGGAATACTTGATTTTCTGCGCAAGGCTCTGATGAAGCAGAAGGACACCAAGCAGTTTCTGCATTTTAAGCCAAAGCTGACAAAGGATGAGACGGATGTCAGGCTTGAGGAAATGCTGCTTTTGCTGCTTAGGGAAATGGAATATAAGGATAAGGCTACAAGATATATTTGCAAGGGTATTCTGATAAGGCTGCTGCATCATATCAGCACCAATTATGAATTCTATCTGACCAATGAGCAGCGGAAAACCATGAACTGGCTGGTCTTTGAGGAAATAAGCAAATACATCAAAGAAAACTATGCTGATGTTACGATAAAAGATCTGAAGGAAAGGTTCCATTTTAACGAGGACTATTTTAACCGCCTTTTGAAGAGTAAAACCGGTATGACCTATTCCGAATACGTTCAGAACATTAGACTGATGCAATCGGAAAGGCTGCTTAGGACAACCTCCCTTACAATTGATGAAATAGCGGATAAAATTGGTTATAATAACAAGGGCTATTTTTATAAAATTTTTGTTGATCGCTATAAAATGACGCCTGCAAAATACCGCAAAATGATTAGCTGACCTTGTGCAGTAGGATTAGGTAACTTTTTGAAATCAAACGGTAGGATGAAGCAATTGTATGCACTATTATACAGATTGTATAATAAATTTAAAAGGAGGTATTGCCAAATGATCAAGAGCAAGGATTATAAGTTTTGGTTTGCTACAGGTTCACAGGCATTGTATGGGGATGAGTGCTTAAGACAGGTTGCTGAACACTCAAAAATTATAGTAGAAGGACTTAATAAGTCCGGTATATTGCCTTTTGAGGTGGTATGGAAGCCAACACTTATAGACAGCGCATCCATCAGAAAGGTGTTTAATGACGCAAATGCAGATGAAAACTGCGCAGGTGTTATCACCTGGATGCATACCTTTTCTCCTGCAAAATCATGGATACTGGGATTGCAGGAATTCAGAAAGCCGCTCATCCACCTTCACACCCAGTTTAATGAAGAGATTCCTTATTCCACTATCGATATGGATTTCATGAACCTTAACCAGTCGGCGCATGGAGACCGCGAGTATGGACATATCGTAACCCGCATGGGTATCGAGAGAAAGGTTGTTGTAGGCTACTGGAATGATCCGGATGTCCAGAAGAGAATTGCCAGCTGGATGAGAACCGCTATCGGCTGCATCGAAAGCAGTCATATAAGAATACTGCGTGTTGGCGATAACATGCGCAATGTAGCGGTTACCGAAGGTGACAAGGTAGAAGCACATATTAAATTTGGTTGGGAAATTGATGCATATAATATTACAGATATAGCAGAATATGTGGATGCAGTTCCTCAGAATGAAATAGATGCATTGGTAGATGAGTACTACAGCAAGTACGATATTATTCTTGAGGGAAGAGATCCGGAGGAATTCCGTAAGCATGTGGCTGTTCAGGCTGCTATCGAAATCGGCTTTGAGAAATTCCTTGAGGAAAAGAATTACCATGCTATAGTAACAAACTTTGAGATGCTGGCAGGCCTTAAGCAGCTTCCCGGTCTGGCCATCCAGAGACTGATGGAAAAGGGTTATGGCTTTGGTGCAGAGGGAGACTGGAAGACAGCCGGTATGGTACGCCTGATGAAGATAATGACGCAGGGTATCAAGGACGCAAAGGGAACCTCATTTATGGAGGATTACACCTATAACCTGGTAAAGGGTAAGGAAGGTATTCTCCAGGCCCACATGCTTGAGGTATGTCCCAGCATAGCTGAAGGCAGAGTAGGTATTAAGGTATCACCTTTGACTATGGGTAACAGAGAGGATCCAGCCCGTCTTGTATTTACTTCAAAGCCCGGTAAGGGTGTTGCTGTATCACTTATTGATCTGGGCAACCGCTTCCGCCTGATTATTAACGATGTTGAATGTTTGCCTCAGGATATTCCGATGCCGAAGCTGCCGGTACCTTCAGCCTTCTGGCGTCCTGAGCCTGACCTGGCAGTTGGTGCCGAGGCCTGGATCCTGGCAGGTGGCGCTCATCATACGGCATTCACATATGATCTGACTGCTGAGCAAATAGGTGATTGGGCAGACTTCATGGGTATTGAGTCAGTATTCATCAATAAGGATACCACTATTAAGAGCTTAAAGAAT